>CAIOSY010000177.1 GCA_903861075.1 uncultured Nitrosomonadales bacterium | reverse complement strand
TGATCAACATCCAGCACCGGAGTAAAACTAAAATCGACACCCGAGCCGCGCAATTCAGCAGCCAGCACATAGCCTACCTGCTGAGCCAGATGGCGCGCACGCGATGCGCTCACATCCCAAATCTTGCCTAGCTCACGCATCGCAGGCAATCGGGTAAAACCATCCCTGAATCGTTGCACCCGCCCGCCTTCATGATCGACCGAAATCAACAGCGGTGAACTGCGCAGCGCGTGAATCGAGGCGGTCAGTTCTGCCAGTTGTGCAGGAGACTCATAGTTGCGTTTAAATAAAATCACCCCGCCGACTAAAGGATGTTTTAAGCGAGCCATATCCTCCGCCGTCAGCGTTGTTCCTGCCACATCCAGCATTACCGGACCTAAACCCATGATTTTCCTTAATAATTAAATATAACAAAAATAGCTGGCTGCACATTCTCATCGATCCAGAGGGCTGATCACTCCGCGCCCACCTTTATTCAGGACGTGAGTATAAATCATGGTCGTCGAAACTTCGGAATGACCGAGCAATTCCTGCACGGTACGGATGTCGTAGCCGCCCTCCAGCAGGTGGGTGGCAAATGAGTGGCGCAAGCTATGCGGCGTGGCAATTTTGACAATACCTGTCGCCAGCACAGCCTTTTTCATCCCGCGCTGTATGGCCTTTTCGTCCGCGTGATGACGACGAATCTTGCCGGAATACGGATCAATCGACAGGTTGCGTGAAGGGAAAACATATTGCCAGCCCCAGGACTTTCCCTCAGCAGGATATTTTTTATCCAGCGCCATTGGCATGAATACTTCACCATAGCCCTGCGTCAAATCCTCATCGTGCAACACCTTCACGCGCACCAAATGTTCCTTGAGTGGCTGCACCAGAGAAACTGGCAACATGGTCACACGATCCTTGAAGCCCTTGCCCTCGCGCACCAGAATTTCGTGCCTCGCAAAATCCACATCCTTCACGCGCAGCCGCAAACATTCCATAATACGCATCCCGCTGCCGTATAACAGACTGGCAATCAACCAAACCGTACCGTCCAGATGCGCCAGCACCGACTGGACTTCCTCGCGAGTCAAGACGGTCGGCAAACGTTTTGGCACCTTGGCCTGTGTGACGTTATCCAACCACGGCAACTGGATCCCCAATACTTCCTTGTACAAAAACAGCAAGGCGCTTTTTGCCTGATTCTGCGTCGAAGCTGACACAGAGCGATCGACCGCCAGATGCGATAAAAACGCCTCAACTTCCGGCGCCCCCATTTCTTTAGGATGTCGCTTGCCATGAAACCAGATAAAGCGTTTAATCCAGTCCACATAGGTTTTTTCCGTGCGCAGGCTATAGTGCTTGACACGCAGTCGCTCTACAACTTGCTCAAGCAGCTTATGAGGATGCGGAATGTCAGAATCAGCTTGCATCGAAGGTGTGTTTCACGGTTTTATTATTTGCAAAACAGGTGTGCTAAAACTACGCTCATGATTGATAATAATCAAGTTTTATTTGTATCAAACCATTTAGCCACCTGTCCAGCTAAACGATTTAGTTGTTTTTTGGTTGCTACTTTACGTTAGCCAATCAATATGAAAGTTCAGCCGATGCTTAAATTCTTTGTGTGTACCTTCGCTCTTTTCGCTTTTTCTGCTTGCTCCTACGGCAGCACATCCGATGGGCAGATTTTTACGCTTTATCGAAATAGCATGACTGATGAAAATATGCGAATTCATGTCGCCACTTTTGACGCTTCAGAAAATGAGGCATACAACCGAGGCAACTGTGAGCAAGCACAGTTACTTTTCCAAAATCAGCCGGGCGTAAAAACCAAATTTTGGTGTGAAAAAGGTCGCTTCAAAAAGTGAGCATCGTATCGACTAACCCTACATTCGAGAGGGGCAGGCCAGAAGCGGCCTGTCCTTCAATTTGAACGTTAGCCCTACGAGGAAACCATGAACGAATGGCTTGGACTAATTGGTGCGCTGGCAGGAACTGCAATTGGTGGCTTTGTCACGTACAAAGTGGCAAATCAACAGCATTCCCACGAACGTTCAGCCGAGAATGAACGTCGCCTTATAGCCGCGTGTGAGTCCATTCATGACTTACTTTCAGCCATCGCCTCACAGGCTGCAATGCTCAACATGGGCGTTCTTGGAGACCTTGGGTATAACTCCCCGTTGAAAGGGGGTATCTTGAAAGAAAAGGTTCAATTGGATCGACTCCGAATGCTCGTTGATTTCTACGCGCCGTCTCTAAGCGTTGACGTCAAGGCAATTTCGGATCAGTTCGCTATTGTCAGCCGCGCTGTTGGCGAAGTGCTTTTGGAGAAAAACCGAAATGATGAGTGGAAATCAAAGACCGTTGAATCAGCCGTTTTTGCCTCATTGGAGATCACCAAGCTCGCCCAGACTGCGCAGGAGAAGCTCGGCAAAATCGTGCAAGCATCACTGGCAAAGGGCTAACCCGCCAGTCGAGAGGGACTGCGCAAAAGTGCGCAGTCCCTCACTTTTACGTTATGCGGCAAAGGATGGGATGCGATAGAATGAACAAACGTTCAAGGAGTTAACCTATTATGGCAAGCATTCAATTAATTGAAGAACAGATTCAGCATCTCGACAACAAGTCGTTCGCTACACTTCGCAACTGGTTTATCGAATATGAGCATGCGCGCTGGGATCGCCAAATTGCGACTGACTCTGAAACTGGCAAGCTCGATTTTATGATTGATGAAGCACTTGCCGAACACCGTGCCTGAAAAACAAGACCTCTGTGAAGCATTCAACTGCCAGCCGATTCTGAAAATGCTATGACGCACTTCCTGCGGAAGTACGCACACTCGCAGACAAAAATTACAAATTGCTCAAGAGCGATCCACGACATCCATCTTTACATTTCAAAAAAGTTGGCAAGGTATGGTCTGCCCGCGTCGGTATTCATCACCGTGCTATCGCAGTTGAAATTGAAGGTGGTTTTCTATGGGTATGGGTTGGATTGCATTCTGAGTATGACAAACTCATTGCCTAACCCGGCGCTCAACTCGGACGCGCGCAAAAGTGGTGCGCGCCGGTTAGCTCCACGTTAGCGTGTTTTTTGAAAAAGGTTACAATGCCGACTATGAACACTATCTCTATTGCTGATATTCTTGAGCTTCCGGTACAGGAACGTATCTATCTTGTTGAGCTGATCTGGGACAGCGTTGCAGCGGTTCCTGAAGCGGTAGGAATTTCACCAGCGTTAAAGGCTGAACTCGAAGCACGTCTTGAGGAGTTCGAGGCAAACCCGGAAGCTGGTTATTCTTGGGATCATGTGAAATCACGCATTAAAGATGGCTCATGGCGTTCCGCTTGAAATTCTCTGCGCGAGCGTTGCGTGAAATTGGCGAAGCTCAAGAGTGGTACGAATTGCAAAATCCGGGGCTCGGTGAGGAGTTCATCGCTGCAATGGAGTTGCAGCTTAAACGTCTGGAGCAAGCACCTCTGCTTTATGCTGAGATAATTCCCAGAGTTCGCCGTGCTCTCCTTCCGCGATTTCCTTACGGTTTATTTTATGTGGTGCGAGGTGATCTCGTACATGTTTTGGCCGTTTTACATGATGCCCGTAGTCCGAATCGCTGGCCAAAAACCCGCTAACCCTTCACGCCGCAAAGACCGCAAGGGTCTTCCCCGACATAAGCACCTAATGCTGGCGTGAAAGCGCGTCGCGCCTCTTTGCTGCCGGCTCTTGAGCGATGTGATCGAGCAAGACGGGCGGGCGATTGGGAAAACGCGCGACCAGATCGAGTTCTCCGCCCATTGCCTGGATATAGCGCCGCAGCGTGGAGAGTAATAAGTCGCTGCGGCGCTCAATACGCGAAATTGTGTCCTGTCCGACTCCAAGACTGGCGGCAAGGTCTTGTTGGGTATGTGCAACTGCCAAGCGCAAGTCCTTGAGCGTTGCCAGTTCCCCCGCTCGCTGTTCCACTATTGCACGGCGCTCAGGCGACAGCTTCGCCAGTACGTCATTTAGATTTTTTGCCATGATTTTTTCCCTTTACTTGCTTTGACGCTCCGGCATATCGAAGCGTAGACAGATGTTCTTCAAACCTTGCGTCTGCACTGGCAATCAGCTTTTTATAGAATCGCCGCTGTTCCGCACCGCCCTTATCCCCGCCCACCAGCAGGATTGCGGCGCGTTCTGTATCAAATGCAAACGCCACCCGCCATACCCCACCTTCACAATCGAAGCGTAACTCTTTCATATTCGCGTGCCTCGAACCTTTGAGTGTATCCACCGTAGGCCTGCCCAAGTGGGGACCAAATTCCTGGAGGAGTCGGGCGTGCGCGAGTAGTTCATCCTGGAGCGTACTATCCATCGCCTGAAACTCGGCGTGAAAGTCATCGTGAAAAAGTATGTTCCAAGTCATGTGTGGATTATGGTCTTAAAGGCATATTATTTCAAGAGTGACGGGATAAATCCTGAAATGGCAGGATCCGGCCGTTGAAAATACAGCTGCCGCCGCTGCCGAGATTTTCAACTGCCCGAATTGCTCTCATATCATTGGCAGGCGAGCGACAGGAAGAACAATATGGAAACCTGACTGATTCGTATTTGATTCTACGTCTGCTTTGAGTCTCATTGCAGACGCTCACTGCCACATAGGTCAGTAACCGCTCAGGTTTAGGCTTGTCAGACGCCCGCCCTGCTTAGGGTGGCGGTGTTCCGTTTTAATCCACTGCTGAGGGCAGGCATCTGACAACCCTAAACCATTGCTGCACGTGGCGGTTTTGTGAGAGCAAGCTTAAATTGCAGCCAATATTTTGTTCGGTCAAATAATATTTTGATTTAAGTAGCCAATCGGTCTAATATTCGCCCTTATGGAAATGCAAGGTGCTAAAATCCGTCGGCGTGGACGGCCGCCTAAGCGGTTGAATGAACATTCCGATACACGTGAGATGCTTCTCAGAGCAGGTGTTGGCATTCTGACCGAGAAGGGCTTCTGCGCAACGGGTATTGACGAAATTTTGCGGGGCGTCGGCGTTCCAAAGGGATCGTTCTATCATTACTTCGATAGCAAAGAAGCATTTGGTGCTGAATTGATTGATCGCTATGGGGTTTATTTCGCACTTAAGTTGCAGCGCCATTTCGATGATCAGTCTCGCTCTCATCTTGAGCGGCTCAAGGCGTTCGTTTCTGATGCTTGTTCCGGTATGGCTAAGTACGGTTATTTGCGCGGCTGCTTAATTGGAAATCTAGGTCAGGAAATGGGAGCGCTACCACCATCCTATGCTGACAAATTGAGAAGCGTATTTGTGGACTGGCAAGAACGTGTTGCTCGTTGTTTGCTTGCTGCGCAACGGGCAGGCGAGATTTCAGCAAACATTGACTGTGAGCAAGGGGCGGTTTTTTTCTGGATTGGCTGGGAAGGAGCCGTTTTGCGTGCAAAACTAGAACGGCAACCCACCGCTCTGACCATTTTTTCAGACGTTTTTTTTGCCGGATTAAATTGCCGGTAATTTTTTTATCATTTAATAGACGATCGGTCTAAATCAACAAGGGTTGCATGGGTTTAAAGCGATCCTAAAAGAGAAGTATCAAGCTGATTATAAGGTAAGTCTCAAAGAGGTTGATGAATCACCACTCCCTGAAACAGATGTCACCGCAAGTCATTCAACGCTGAATTCAATGATGGCCTAGCAAGTAACGGCAGATGAGATGTTGCACGCAATTTTCCGATGGTTCCCGGAATCGACGGCCGATCTTTTCGAAGAGATACGCGTATCGATAACCTGGCTGCCGTAGTTATTGACAGGTCACTGTGCTAATGGTGCCGTTCAATGAAAAACACATAATTAATGTTATAGGAAGTTTATGAATCGCTGGTTAACAAAAATACATCTCGGGCACAGTTTACGTGCGCAAATCAGTCTGGCATCGGCTGTGATGGTCATGTTGCTTTCTCTGCTGATGAGCTATTACGCGGCGGACATCAGCAGGTTGCAGATTGAGCAAGCTCAGGGGGAGGCTTTTGCACTGCGTGCAAAAAATGCACTGGATGTATTGGATCGCGGCATGTTTGAACGCAGTCGTGAGATTCAGAATGCGGTGATTCTTGACGAAATTCGCAACCCGCATGTGCCGATCGACCATAAGCGCGAAATTCTTGAGCGATTGCAGGCCACTTTTAGTGCCTACGCGTGGATCGGTATTTGTGATGCAAATGGCAAAGGAGTGGTCGGCACGGGGCATTATCTGGAAGGTAATGATTTAAACCAACGGCCTTGGTGCCGCAAGGGCCGCACGCAAGCGTACATTGGTGATGTGCATGATGCGTTGCTGTTGGCCAAGTTGTTGCCTAATCCCAATGGGGATATCTTTTATCTGCTTGATGTGGCGGCCCCCATTAAAGATCGTGCTGGTGTGCTGCAAGGCGTCTTGTGCGGTCATCTTTACTGGCGCTGGGCAGATGATGTACTCGACAGTAAAAAGACACCTGGTAAGGATATTTTTCTATTGAGTCGTGAAGGCTTAGTGCTGTCAGGTCCGGCAAAGCCACTGAGCCATCTGGCAGATCTGTCTCCTGAAACGATGCAAGCGATTAATCGGATTCAGTCCGGTGCGGGGAATCAACTGGTGAAGTGGGATGACGGCAAGACTTATCTGGTGGGCTTTGCAAAATCGTCAGGTTATCGCTCTTATCAGGGCTTGGGGTGGATCAGTATTGTGCGCCAGGAAGCCGACACGGCATTTGCACCTGCGCTTCAGTTGCAACAGCATATTTTGCTAGTGGGCGGTGTGCTGGGGGTTTTATTCGCCTGGCTGGGTTGGATAATGGCAGGTCGGATTGTTCAGCCAATATCCCGCATTAGTCTGGCGGCCGACAAAATTGCGGCGGGCGAATTGTTTTATGATTTACCGGCACAACTAGGTAAAGGGGAAGTCGCACACCTGTCTGCAGCAATTCACAATATGGTACAAAATCTGACCGGTGAAATCAGGCAGCGCAAGCAGGCCGAACAGGCCATGCGCCTGTCGGCCAAAGTGTTTGAGAATAATACCGAAGCGATCATGATCACCGATGCTGAGCAACGTATCGTCATGGTTAACGAGGCTTTTACCAAGATCACAGGCTATAGTGCCGATGAAGTGCTGGGAAAAAATCCGAATATATTGTCGTCCAGCAGGCAATCCGAGGCATTTTATACGGCATTATGGGATTCGCTCGCTAAGCATGATTTGTGGCGTGGGGAAATCTGGAATAAAAACAAAGCGGGGGTGGTGTTTCCTGAATGGGTAACAATCAGTGTGCTGCGCGATGAGCAGGCGCAGATTACAAATTATATTGCCATATTTCTTGATATCACCGAGCGCAAATGGGCTGAAGTCGAACTGGACAAGCACCGCCACCATCTGGAAGAACTAGTCGATGCGCGCACCGCCGACCTCAAAGCCAGTGAAGAACGCATTCGCACCATACTGACCAACCTGTCCGACGGGGTGATCCATATTAATGTCGACGGTGTCATACTTTCCGCAAATGTTGCCGTTGCGCAAATGTTTGGCTACCAACCGGACGAGCTGGTCGGACGCAATGTCAGTATGCTGATGCCCGAGCCGCACTCACAGGCTCACGATGGCTACATGATCCACTATCGGCAGCCGCAGCATGTACGGTTGCTCGGCAGGCGAGTTGAGGTCGAGGGGCTACGCAAGGACGATAGCCTTTTTCCGATTGAGCTCGCCGTCAATGAAATACTGGACGACCACGGCAGCACCTTCATCGGCGTGATCCGCGACATGACGATTCGAAACTCCTTGGATCAGGAGCGGCAGGTCGCGCTCAATGCTGCCGAAGCCGCCACGCAGGCCAAAGGCCGCTTCCTAGCGAACATGAGCCACGAGATTCGCACGCCACTCAATGCGATATTGGGTTTCGCGCAGATCGGCATGCGCGACGGCGCCGGGAGCGCATCAGGCAAGAACTTTGAACGTATCGCAGACGCAGGCAAGCACCTGCTTGACGTCATCAACGATATTCTTGACGCAGCCAAGATCGAGGCAGGTAAGCTCACGCTCGAAAAACGTCACTTTAGTTTACTCAGAGTCATCGATAACGTGATGAGCCTGATCACGGGTCAAGTCAATGACAAAGGGCTGATATTGACCGTCTCGCTGGCGCCCGACCTGCCTGAATGGGTGGAAGGCGATGATCTGCGACTGGCCCAGATCCTCATTAACTTACTGTCCAATGCGATTAAGTTCACCCTATCTGGTGAAGTGAATATACGAATTTTCCAAGAGGGCAACGATACCCATTTTAGGGTCACTGACA
The DNA here is from genome assembly GCA_903861075.1 of uncultured Nitrosomonadales bacterium. GTDB lineage: Bacteria > Pseudomonadota > Gammaproteobacteria > Burkholderiales > Gallionellaceae > Gallionella. The sequence goes on along the minus strand of CAIOSY010000177.1, from coordinate 1,029 downwards.
CCGGTATCGGCATGAGCGAGGAGCAGTTGGCGCGCCTGTTTCAGTCCTTCGAGCAGGCAGACAGTTCGACCACGCGCAGTTACGGCGGTACGGGTCTGGGATTGGCCATCAGCCGGGACCTTGCACGTCTGATGGGCGGCGACATCAGTGTAGACAGCCGTCTACGCTCGGGCAGCAGCTTTATACTCCATCTTCCCCTGCCCAGGGTGGCAGCACCCGAACATCCCAAGGGTCCGTTGTCTGCGGGGGAGGCAGCCTTGTCCGGCCTCTCGGTGCTGGTTGTGGACGACGTTGAAGTCAACCGGTTGTTGCTGGCGGATCTGCTGATGCATGAGGGCGCGTATGTCGTGTTCGCCGAGAATGGCCAACAGGCGCTCGAGCGGTTGGAGCAAGCGGGTGTGGCCGCCTTCGACGTGGTACTGATGGACGTCCAGATGCCGGTCATGAATGGTGTAGAGGCAGCACGCAGGATCCGCGTGATCGCACCAGCCTTGCCGGTCGTGGGCGTCACGGCTCATGCTCTCGCTGACGAGCGCGAGAAGTGCCTCGCCGCCGGCATGGCGGATGTTGTCACCAAACCGATCGACCTCAATATCCTGATAAGTACTATCAAACGACTGGTACAAACGCGTGCCCCGAAGATGCCTGCCGATGAAGGGTATTCCGAAGCTGGCAGGCAAGCTAGTGTTATCCCGCCAGTCGCTTCCGCATCGCGAATGTCCGATGACAGGCCAATCGACTGGTCGGCGCTACTCGCCCGCTTCAACGGGCGTCAGGAATTCGTCCAGAAACTGGCGACTTCGCTGCTCGAACACCATGCAGAAACACCGGCGAAGCTGCGTGAGGCGGCGCAGCAACATGACCGACAGGCTCTGAGCTTCATGGCACACAGTCTCAAGGGGGTTAGTGGCAACATGGAAGCACGCCCGCTGCATGAACTGTCCAAATCTTTCGAGGCTGCCGTACACGCCGGGCAGGACATCACGGCAGACAGCGTTGAGGCACTGGCACGCGCAGTGGAAGCCGTCC
>CAIOSY010000176.1 GCA_903861075.1 uncultured Nitrosomonadales bacterium | reverse complement strand
GTGGCCAAGAGCAACCCGATGCCTATTCTGGTGGGTATTGGCTTCGCCGTATTTTTAAGCTATGGGCCAACCGTCATCAACGGCATTTTGTCGGCAACCATCTGAGCTTAAAAAAGAGGGGGGATTCACTACCCCCCCTCATCTGAGGAAAAACATGAACCATATTGGATATATCCCGCGCACGTTGGACAAGTTGGAACAGTTCCTGTTCTGGGAAGCCGACCAATTTATTATCGCGGTAATGATTATTGGCGTTGGCGTGTCGTCCGGCATGATGATTGGCGGATTGCTCTGTGGGTTTGCTGCTGCGTGGCAATATGGAAAATTAAAGGCTGGAAAACACTCAAAGTTTGCCGTCCACTCGTTGTACTGGTGGCTTCCAAGCAAGATGCTTTTCAAGACAAACGTAATTCCAACTTCTGATATTCGATACTTCCTGGGCTAACCCGTGATTCTTGAAAAATACACATCATCAATCAGTAACAAGGCCAGTGAGATTACCTTTCTTCGCCTGACGGTTGGCATGCTGTTGATCGTCATCATCATTATGGGGTTCACTTTGTTGAAAACCATGAGCCTTGAAAAGACCGTCATCGTCCCGCCTACCATCAACAAAAGTTTTTGGGTAACTGGCGATACCGTATCCAAAGACTATCTTGAACAAATGGCCTATTGGTACGCAGGCCTGGTTTTAAACGTCACGTCAACAACCGGCGAATATCAGCGTCAACAGTTTTTACGGTACGCAACACCTGCCGATAGCGGGCGTCTGGCCGCAGAAATGACGGCGCGCATAGATTTTTTGGCAAAAAACACGGCATCGACGCAGTTTTCTGCGGAAACCATAAATGTTAATGAGGACTTAAAGAAGGTCGCCATCGTAGGCAACCTGAGTACCTTTGTGGGAGATAAGCGCATAAGCACCAAACGCACCAGTTATGTCGTCGGATTCAAATACCTCAACTCAAGGCTTTATGTCAGTGAATTTAAGGAAACCAATGAACAAGATATGTACGGCACTAGCATTCCTGCTGGCAAGTAGTTTTCAGGTTGAAGCAGCTCAAATTCTGGTTCAAAGCTCGCCGACTGAATCAACGGTGGCCGTTGTTTCACGGAATGAACCAAACCTGTTTCAAATTGAAGGGCGCAAGATCAAGCGCATCTATGGCACCGAGGGTCTGTTCACGGTGACACCGGAAACCGACACTGGTGTGGCGTGGCTGAAGCCGCTGACTGACAAAAACATGCTGAGCGTTTTTATCACGGATGATACCGATCAGCACTTTAAAATACTCCTGGATGTTAAAGATATTCCCGCAGAAACAGTCATTATTCGCGGGAAATATAACCCTATTAAAAATCTGGAAAATACCAGAAATGAACCCCGAAACGAAGAAATTCTTGGCACGGTCATCGCGTTATATAACGGTGAGGGGGATGCAAAAAACCAGCTGATTCCACTCTGGAAAGGCGTGAAATTTGAACTGATGAGTGCCATCGAGCTACGCGGCATTAAAGGTGAATCGTACCTGTTGACCAATCATTCCGGCAAGCAGATTGTCATGGATGAGCGCGAGTTCTACCGTGAGGGTGTTCAAGCAGTTGTTATACAAAATCAGGTTTTGAAAGAGGGCGAATCAACGCCCGTTTATGTCATTAGTGAGGGTGAGTAATGTCCAGGCTCTCTGAAAAATTCGCCAATCTATCCCCAAAAACCCGGCAATACGTCATGCTGGGTGGTGCAGGAACCGTGCTGATGGGTTTGGTTTTCGGCAGTCTCACCCTGATGGATAGTCAACCCAAGCCGCCACCCGTTGCCAGTTCAACCCAACAGCCGCCAAGCAATATTACTGCGCCGGGCGCAACGGTTGATCCAAAGGATGTCTGGATGACGCAATCCGCTGCACAAATGAAGCAGATGGATGATGTCATCAAGGATCTGAAGTCTCAGATGGTTGAGATAAATTCAAAGGCATCGGCCGTTCCCGCTGCAAGCGTGCAGCCACAATCTATTTTACCGCCACTGCCTCCTATACCGCTGCCACAACCCCAGCCCTCACCCGGCACGATGTCTGCAAATGGCAATCAGAATATACCGTTGCCAGAACCGGAGCACGATAAAGGCATTGCCTCTTTTGAAGTGAGTGCGGCTCCCCCTGTTGCAAAGAAACAAGCGGATACCAGTGCCGGATATATTCCCGCAGGATCGTTTGTACGAGTTGCCTTACTGGGCGGACTGGACGCGCCCACAGGTGGCCAGGCGCAAACCAACCCGCATCCTATTCTGATGCGTACACAGGACAATGCTTTTTTACCTAACCGCTATCGGTTTGAAATCAAGGAATGTTTCATTCTGGCATCGAGCTACGGTGATATTAGTTCGGAAAGGGCATATGGAAGACTGGAAAATTTGTCGTGTGTACGTCGAAACGGTAAAGCGGTGGATATTGCCGTCAAAGGTTATGTGGTTGGCGAAGATGGCAAAGCCGGGATGCGCGGCAGACTGATCAGTAAGCAAGGGCAGGTACTCGCCAATGCTTTACTGGCCGGCATTGGCTCCGGTATTGGACAGGCATTTCAAAACAGCGCCACAACGCAGTCTATCAGTCCGCTCGGTACGATCAACACCGTCACGCCGGGGCAGCAACTTCAAAACGGGGTGGGCATGGGCATAGGCAAGACGCTTGATCGGCTCAGCAAATACTACATCGACCTTGCGGAAAAATTGTTCCCAGTCATTGAAATTGATGCAGGCAGAACGGTTGAAGTCATTTTCACCAAAGGATTTTCATTTGAAGATGACCAGGCAATGAAACCACAGGGCGATTACTCAGAAGTTTGGAAGCGCGGCAAAAAAGCAATGAATGAACCTCTTGAAAACTAGCTTAGGTGAAAAAAATGAAATTTAGAAAATATATTTTTACGGTGGTCGCTGCAATGATTGTGACATCAACGGCCTGCGCCGCCGATAGCTCGGAAGCTACGCTGGAAAAATCCCTGCATGCACTGTATCCGTCCACGCAGTTCACTGGTGTCCACCAAACGGGGATTGCTGGCATATATGAAGTGGATATGGGTAGAAACATTGGCTACACAAACGCGGAAGGGCGCTTCTTTATCTTCGGCCACGTTTTCGATATGAAGACCCAGCAAGACCTGACGGCGCAGCGCCTTGAGGAAATGAATGTAGTGGATTTTGCGCAGTTGCCACTCAAGGATGCCATCAAGACCGTGCATGGCAAAGGAAGCCGAAAGGTGGCTATCTTTTCAGATCCTGACTGCCCTTATTGCAGGAAGCTGGAGACGGAATTACTCAAGCTGGACAATGTGACGATCTACACCTTTCTGTATCCGCTGGACGGACTGCACCCCGAGTCTTCGAAAAAAGCCAAGTCGATCTGGTGCTCGGTCGATGTGCAGAAAGCATGGCATGAATACATGATAGACAGCAAGCAGCCTGTAGACAAAACGGATTGTGCCAACCCGATAGATCGCAACATGAAGCTTGGTCAAAAACTCAACATCAATGGCACCCCCACCTTGATCGCTTCTGATGGTCGTGTAATGCCCGGCGTTGCATCGCTTGAGCAACTGGATGGTTGGGTGACTAAAGGGGGCAAGTAATGCGTTATTCGGCTCCTGCAATGCTGTTGTGCTGTATGTGTGTATCTGCGTGTAACACCACAGGTCTGGATGCTCAAAAATCTTTCTCTTGCAAAGCTCCGCCAGGCATTAGCTGCTCATCCGTTTCGGGCGTGTATGCAAATGCAGTCGCAAACAATTTGCCGGGCGCCAACACGGGGAAGCCTGCGACGGTTTACGGTAAAACGGGTTTAGCGAAAGAACGGGTCGTGGGCGAAGCGCCTACAACGGGCACGCCCCTGTTGAGCGAACCAACCGTTTTGCGTGTTTGGATCGCACCCCGGGAGGATGATGGCAAGGTTTTACACGATCAGTCATTTTTATATGCTGTAGCCGATCTTGGTCACTGGCAAGTTGCGCATAGCAAGCAAAACATTACTAACCAATACCGCGTGCTTGCGCCGACGCTCATTAAACCGCAACAACAGGTTGATCAACCAGCAGGGCAGCAATTCCAGGCGCAGCCACCTGTGCCGGCACAGCAACCGCAGTCGGTTAATTGATATGTCATTTCTTGCTGAGCTTAAAAAAGTATTTTTCCACGAACGGCATAGTCGCCCTGATGCACTGCCGCGCAGTTTAATTGAACAGTTTGCCGCCTTGCCAAAGCTGGCGGGTTTAATGCCGTATTTCGGCTGGATGGACGATGAGCGTTTGTTTATTTTGGATCAAGGCGGGTTTGGTACGGAAGAGCTTTTTTCAATCGGTTTTGCTATTGAAATCACGCCTCAAACGGGTGCGACGGATGAAATGGAAAAAATCCTGTCCAGCTTGTTTGTTTCGTGCCCAACGGATTCAGGTATACAAATCAGCCTGTACGCCTGCCCGGATATTAGTGAAACGCTGGATGCACAATCCGCGTTGGTGAAACAGGAAGAACTAAGGGGAATCGCCCAGCGTCGAAACAAATATTATCAGGGGGGTACGTCAAAATCGCTGCTGGCCAGCTCCGCATATTTGCTCAGAAATTTCCGCTGTGTCATTTCGATTGCTTTACCGCTTTCACCGTTTGAAGCAACAGACGTTGAACAAGCACTAAGAACGCGGGAAAGTGTTCATGCGACACTGCGTTCCGCCTATCTGGATGGTTTTGATTGGACGCCGGATCACCTCTTGGATTTTGTTGGTGATTTTTTCGATCACGAACGGGTTTTTAACTCAGAAGAGGG
>CAIOSY010000175.1 GCA_903861075.1 uncultured Nitrosomonadales bacterium | reverse complement strand
GCCAAGACAAAAAAATTGCTGATGCCATGCGCCATATGTAAATAAGTGATAAACGCACCCATCAATCGGGTTTTACCCACACCGGTTGCCAAGGCAAAACACAGCGAAGGAAACTCTCGTTCAAAATCTGATAACTTGGGAAACTCAAGCTTTAAAGTTTCCAACACGTCAGCAACATCGCGTTTCGGGTGCAGCATATCAGGTGATGCTGCAATGGCTCGCTGCAAAGCTTCCAATGAATCTCGCTGCGGTTTACGTAAACTCAACCGTCCTGCAACAGTTTGAAATACTTTCTGACTCATGCCCGTTCCTGCTGTTTGAGTTCTTCCGCAGAAATTCTGCATAGCACGCCATCCTTGATCACGACAATGGCCGTATTGGTTTGTATTGCCGTTTGTCTTGCCTGTTGTGCTGCACGCTTGATAGCTGCAACAGAGGCAATCAAGTCAGGATTTTTTGCCAGCTGTAATTCGGATGCTTTCATCAGTTTTCTCCCCATTCAATCAGTAACGGCTCTACACCGGCATTGTCATATAACGCCCAGTCATTGACGATAGGACTATACTGCTGTTCAAAATTTTTACGACCTGCAGCAAAACGGCGGCGGATAACATCTTCTGGAATATGATGACCGCCTTGCTGAACTCTAAAAGCAACACGCTCAATGGCCAAGTCAACTGTAGGCAAACTTAAGAAATACAAGCTGACCTTGTATCCTTGTTGCTGCCATTTGTGGATATGGCGTAAATAAGCTAAGCCAGACAGTGTCGTTTCAAAAGCAAAAGACTGTTGCTGTGCGACACAGCTAGCCAGTTCCTGCAACATCAATCGCCCCGCTTTAATAGCCATGATTTCAGGCGCAAACGGTGACAATCCAGCGGCAATTAAATCAGCATTAATGAATCTCTGGCAGTGCGCTTCTTGAGGTAAAAAGGCACGCGCAAAAGTCGTTTTTCCAACGCCATTTGGACCTGCAATGATGATGATCCTTAGGGTCATGGTTCTTTACCAAAGAGGTCATCTTGATTAATGTTGGCTTGTTTTAGGCTAACGTTCCTTGGCTTATCTACTTCAGGTTCAGGTTGAGCCATCGGTAAATTAGCAACGTTTAAACTGTAATCATCGTGAGCCCACTCACAACGCGACAATACCATCTTGGGGATTTTCTTTAAGGTAAGATTTTGAAACTGATCCGATTTGCCACGAAACGCCGTACAACACACCAACAACGAACGGTCACCGCCGACTTCATCCGACAACTCTTCCAGTTGCTGATGTGACAGGTTCTGTGTCGTGACATAAATGAAATCCTGCTCAGACGAATAGCCATGATTCCACCATTGACTATCAGACGGTGCGGAAGTGAAGCCTTCCAATTTGCATAAGGCTTCTGCCAGCATGGCTGGATTATAGTTTTTATTGACCACCCAGTTGCCCCAACGGTCTTGTTCCAGTAAGGACGGTGCCAAACTGTAATACCGAAAACCGCCACCGCCTTGCCAGTTTACAGCTTTGGAAATTCCGCCTTGATCTTCACCGTCGATGACTTTTTTAAGACGCGGAATAATGTGGGTGTGGCAATGCTCACCGAGTTCAATCATGATCCAGCGCCTACCCATTTTGTGTGCGACTGCGCCGGTGGTGCCGGAACCTGCGAAGGAGTCTAGGACAAGGTCGCCTGGGTTAGTGGCAATTGTGATTATCTGCCTTAGTAAACGTTCAGGTTTTGGAGTGTCGAAAGGTGTATCGCCGGGGAACAGCGCCTGAATTTCCCTTTTTGCCTCTTGACTGTGACCTACATCTGTATG
>CAIOSY010000174.1 GCA_903861075.1 uncultured Nitrosomonadales bacterium | reverse complement strand
GCCATAGACAGCAAGCCGATGGTGACTTGTTCTCCGGTAGAGACGATGACATCCAGTTCACGCGGGTCGGGATTTTCCTGAATTTCTTTGGCCAGACCGATCAGGCGATTAGTTTCCCCGCTCATCGCGGAGAGCACCACCACCACCTGATGACCTTGAGCCTTAAACTTTGCGACACGTTTAGCGACATTCTTGATGCGCTCTGTCGTGCCGACCGATGTACCACCGTACTTTTGTACTATTAATGCCACGATATATGCCCGACTTATAAAAGTGCCGAGATTCTAGCGCAACTGACCAAAAAAAACGAGGTACTCCGTGGAATATGCACTCAATTAGGCAATCCGAGTAGATACTGCTAGCTGTTGATCCGAATCTGACCGCCTATGCCCGTTTTTCAGCTCACGCCGCACACGGGCACCGTAGCCTAATGCCAGACCGTATTAGTCGATACGATGGGAGTCACAGCAGCATTCAAGCGAGTATCCATGCAACCTAGTGATGCATGTGGTGCATATGTTCATCATGAGACATATCGGTCAACGGCTTGATCTCAGTTTTGACGTCAACTTTGACTAATGAATTATCCGCAGCCTGTAAATTCAAAGTCAGCGGCAAGCTATCCCCCGCCTTGAGCGGTGCGCGCAAACCGAGCAGCATCAGATGAAAACCAGCTTCACCCAGATTAATGCGCTGACCGGCTGGCAGTTCGATCGTTTTGACTTCCCTCATTTTCATCATGCCCTTGTCGTGCGTCATGCTGTGCATTTCGGCAGACTGGCTGGCAGGACTTGTAAAGCCGGTCAGTTTCGCCGACTTGTCGCTGACGATAGTCATATCCACCATCGCCGTGTCCTGCCCCGGAGCGGTGGCGCGCGCCCATGCGCCTTCTACCTGTATTCCGCCCGCAAAAACACTGCCGCAAAATAACGTAGCGATCAACAAGGTGCACAACTGGGTCAGTTTATTCATGAAAATCTCCGCCTGAGCTAAAGAGACTGATTATACCTGCGGCATCTGCATGGTTGGAGGCCAATCGCCAGATGCGACAATATGTCGCACCACCACGTCCCCGGCTCAGATTACAATCCGAGTATGAACCTCTATACATCATTGCCGGGCCACGTCCAGTTGCGACGTCTGGTCAATCTGCGCAACTTCGCTGTCGCGGCGCAACTCGTGACGCTCTTTGCCGCCTGGAAAATCCTGGGACTGGATCTGGAATGGCTGCCGATGCTGATCGTCATCGCCACGCTCGCCACGATCAATATTTTCACCTATCTGCGTCTGAGAAACAGCAAGCCGGTTATCAGCCTCGAATTATTTTTGCAACTGAGCATCGATGTGTTCGGCCTGAGCATTTTGCTCTATTACGCGGGGGGATCGACTAACCCTTTCATTTCATTATATCTTTTACCACTCGTAATCGCTGCAGCCACGCTTCCCTCCCGTTACACCTGGGGCATGGCCGCACTCACCACCGCCTGTTACAGCGCGCTGATGGTCTATTACACGCCATTGCCGCACAATCACGAGGACATGGACAACGCCTTCAACACCCACGTGCTGGGCATGTGGTTAGGCTTCGTCATCAGCGCCGTGGTGGTCGCCTACTTTGTGGTCAAAATGGCCCAAGCGGTGCGCAGCCGCGACGAATTGCTGGTCAAGGTGCGCGAAGAAATATTGCGCAATGAACGGATTGTCGCTTTAGGTACGCAGGCGGCTGGTGCTGCACATGAACTGGGCACCCCGCTCTCCACCATGGCGGTGGTGATCGGCGAGTTACAGCATGAAGTCTGCGTGCCGGAGTTACGCGAGAGCCTGACGCTGCTCGACGAGCAGGTACGCGGTTGCCGCCGCATCCTCGACAAGATGATGCTTAATGCGCAGGATAACGGCAGCAGCACGCTGCAAACAGCAGACGACATGATGGCGGAGTTACTCGATGAATGGCAATTGCTGCGCCCAGCCGCGCAATATCGTTACGACAATAGCGCCTCCCAACCCTCACCACTGATCCAGACCGATGTCACCTTGCGCGCCGCGCTGATGAATCTGCTCAACAATGCCGCCGACGCCAGTCCTGAATTGATTGAAATCAACACCAGCCGGAATAACAGTCTTTTTATTCTGGAGATACTTGATCGTGGCGAAGGCGTCAACGAAGAGATTGCGCTAAAAATTGGCTCGGCATTTTTCACCACCAAAACCGAGGGACACGGTTTGGGGCTGTTTCTGGCTAATGCGACCATCGAGCGTTTAGGTGGCACGGTACGGCTTTACAACCGGGACGGCGGGGGAGCTACCACCCGACTTACCCTACCGATCGCTCAACAAGGCCCCCATGAAACCTGATGAATCCGCAACGCTGCTGTTAGTCGATGATGACGCGACCTTCTGCCGGGTATTGGGCGCAGCGCTCACCAAACGCGGCTTCTGTGTCAGCACCGCACACAGCGTGGAACAAGCCATCCCGATGGCGGAAGCCAATCCGCCCGAATTCGCCGTGGTAGATCTGAAAATGGGCGGCGCACCGGGTCTGACGCTGGTCAAGGTCTTGCACGCACTTGACCCCAATACCCGGATTATCGTTTTGACAGGCTATGCGAGCATCAGCACCGCCGTTGAAGCAATTAAACTGGGCGCGACGCAATATTTGTCCAAGCCCGCCAATGCCGATGAAATTGTCGCGGCCTTTGACCACACCCCGGATGGGGATGCGCCGATCGAGTTACAGCACACACAGATCGAGCATCTGGAATGGGAACACATACAGCGCGTGTTGCTCGAACAGGACAACAATATTTCAGCGACCGCCCGCGCACTCAATATGCACCGCCGCACTTTGCAACGCAAACTGAACAAACCACCGCTCCGCTCCGAATAAGTCCAATCCCGTAAATCCGGCTCACCTGATTCTAGCTTGCTGGTATCATCGCGCCCATGGATTATTTTTTCGTAAAATTCGTCGACTGGGCATGGGAGTGGAAATATCTGCTGGGCGTGTTGCTGGGCGCAGGTTTCGCCTTCCAACTCTACACCATCCCGAAGCGCGAGCGGCTTTTCTCGCTGTACATGTTTTCCAGCTTCTTTCTGATCGTCACCACCTACTGGATACTTAAACCACTCAAAAAAGCGCTGTTTATCGGCTATCACAAGCTGCACGCGTTAAATTTTCTCGGCCAGACCATAGATGCTGCGCAAGTGGAATTGCTCGCCAAAGAATTAAACATCGTGGTGGCTTTTATCGCGATGATCATCTACACCCTGCTCGCCCGGCGCTATAAACGCGAACACTATACACTGCTGGTCTCCTCATTTTTTGTCGCCTGTCTGGTACTGTTTTATTTCCTGCTCAATAGCGCCAATGCTATTTCTGTCTGGACCTTTTACTTATTCGGCGACCTGTTCATCACCAGTATGCTGCTGATGTTCTTCTCTTTCCTGAACGACAGCTTCGACCCGAAAACTTCGAAACTGGTTTACGGCATGATAGGTACAGGAGGCGTGCTGGGTGGATTTTTTGGCAGTTCGGTCATCGCGCATCAGCATACACTTACTGACCCCACTTCCTCGGTGTTGCTACCTCTGGGACTCGTGATCGGCGTGATACTTATCGAACACCTGGCTGCGCATATCATCGAGCGCAGACCTGTACTGGAATTTCACAGCACCTCCAGTTCGCCACTACCTGAAGGCGGCGCGTATGCCCATGCGGTGGAAGGAATGCGACTGACGATGCGCTCGCCCTATTTGCGCTGGATGGCCGGCATCGTGATGTTTTACGAGATCACCTCGATCGTCATCGACTACCAGTTCACCTCCAGCGTGATCCATACAGTTGCACCGGAAAACTTCAAAACTTATTTCGCCTCGGTTTACGCCTTCTCGAATTTTTCCGCGCTGCTGGTACAGATCTTCGCTACCGGCTGGGTGATTAAGCGCTGGGGCATCGCCGCCGCGCTCTGCGTATTGCCGATATCTATCATGTTAGGTTCACTGGGCTATTTATTCTTCCCCATCCTGATCTTCGGCAGCCTGCTGAACACCTTCGATTACGCCTTCGCCTACTCGATACAGCAAACCGCTAAGGAACTGCTGTATGTACCGATTTCACGCAAGGAAAAGTACGAGGCCAAGGCCTTCATCGATATATTCTGGCTGCGCTTAGGCAAGGGAATTGCCGTGCTGCTGGTTTACTTCATCAGTCTGAATTTCTCAGGGGATTCGGTGCGCTGGCTCTCGCTGTTGCTGGTGATGGTGATGTTCGGCTGGATCACACTGGGCTTACTGGCCGGGCGCTATCACAAACGCCTGGAAAACGAACCGACCGAAACCATTCCGCCGGGCGCCTGACTTTCCTCAGACATAACAGAATGGAGTCGGCGCGCTCAAATTGTAGCTATCATTTTCACTGCATCTGAATCGTGACGTTTTTAAGCCTATCTTTTCATAATCAACTTATTCCTGCTCAGTCTTCACACTCAAGGCTGCACACAATTTTGCAATATCAATCCACATAGTTGCTACCTTCTGGTTAATTCAAACGCTAAAAAATCCTCAGCGTGAATTATCCACAATTATGGTGAGTATATTCAGCTCACAAGCTTGGCACACGGCGGGGATGAACAAGATGGGGCAGGAGATAAGTCCTGAGGTAGCGCGATGGTGAGGTTTTGTTTTCGACTGCGAACGAAGTGTGGCGATAATCAGCGCAACATATTGATTTAAAATTAACTCTGTATTTTAAATCCCCGTCACACTTCGTCTTTTTTAACACGTAAACAAAGTGTTCAAGAAAAATCCAGGAACTTAAGACTTGCAGGCGCTAAAAACACCACACTGCAAAGCCCGTACGGCAGGCAAATTTGGTTCTATATGAAATGCAGTAGGTAATTTGAAAAATCCTAAAATATAGCACAATGAAAAATTGCTCGTTGAATGCCTCCCCCACCCCCTGCGCGCCGCCGAAGATAGCCAATAAATAGCGGTGCAGTTGGGCGAGGACTGTTTGAGCACGTGGTCGCAAAGCGAATC
>CAIOSY010000173.1 GCA_903861075.1 uncultured Nitrosomonadales bacterium | reverse complement strand
CGATAACTGGAACAATGCCATTCAAAAATGCGATGGTGATTACGTCATCATGTTGGGCGACGATGACGGACTGATGCAGGGTTATTTTTCAACTGCTATCGGTTTGATCCAGAAGTTCGTTAACCCTGATTTTATTTACACCAATGCGTTTTTGTATGCCTATCCGGGCGTAATGCCGGGTGTGCCGGAGGGTTTTCTGAGAACGTATAGTCAACGGGAAATTTTCAAACACGCATCAGAGCCGTATTGGTTGGAAAAAAACAAGGCAATGGAGTTAGTTGAGCATTCGTTGAATTTCAAAGTGATGTTTGATTACAACATGCAGTTCTCATTGGTCAGCCGCCGCTTGATCGAGGAAATGAAACAATATGGCGCCTTCTACCAATCACCCTATCCCGATTACTATGCTTCCAATGCCATGCTATTAAAGGCGCAGCGAGTTTTGGTCGTGCCGCAACCCATGGTTGCAATCGGGATTAGTCCGAAGTCTTTCGGATTCTATTATTTTAATGATGCGGAAGCGAGCGGCAATTCTTTCCTGAAGAACTTACCCGATCAATCTATGACTGATCGCTTACAGGCGGTTCTGCTGCCGGGATCGGATATGAATAATTCATGGCTGGTTTCTATGGAAACGCTGGTGCAAAATTTCAAGCGTGAATTCAATCTGCGGGTGAGCTATGACCGTTATCGTTATATCCAAATCTGTTCGGTTTATGCTGGCATGGTGCTGGAAAAGAAGAGCGCTTCGGACGTTTACCAGCAACTCAAGCAAAAAATGAATGTCCGGGAAAGCGTGTGCTATGGACTGCCATTCTCCCTTCTTGCAAAAATAGCTTGGGGACGTTTCCGCGCTTCAATCGCACACCGCATTGTGGCATCAACCCAGTCGCACCCATCTATCCACATGCCAAGCGTGGCTGGAAACTTCAAGACCATGCTTGATGTTTTTGAGCAAGTTAATCCGGTTTCAGTTGCGGAACTTATTGAAAAATAGAGAAAATGAAAGATGTTTGTGTTGTACATTTGGTGAGACTGCAGAATGGAATCGAGCCTTTTGAACGATTCCTCGAATCTTACCGCATAAATCCGGGGGGTATCGATCATGAGTTGTTGATCGTATTCAAAGGATTTACCTCTTCAGATTCAAAGGCAGAATACCTGAGACAATTGTCAGTATTCCAGCATTGTATTTTTGAAGTATCGGATGAAGGATACGACATCACCGCCTATTTTGCAGTCGTCAAACAATATGCCAGCGAATACCGTTACTTTTGTTTTTTAAATTCATTCAGTGTGATCCAAGATCATGATTGGTTAAGTAAGCTTCATTATCATATTTCACAACCCGGGGTTGGTTTGGTGGGTGCAACAGGATCATGGCAGAGTCATCGTACCCTTACTAAAACATGGAAACTTCCCATTGCAATTTGTTTGGGGCATTATCAATCCCATAAAGGAAAAATGATATTCAAGCGGATAACGTTGTCCTGTATTGCCGTTTTTCAACAAACACCATTTTTGATGAATTTTTCTCTATTCCCAAATTACCATATACGAACAAATGCATTTATGATTTCTGGTAGTTTAATCCAGCAACTTAAATGCCCTACTTTACAATCAAAAAATGATGCCTATAAGTTTGAAAGTGGTAAAAGTGGTATGACCGCTCAAGTGTGTCAGCTTGGGGGAAAATTGCTTGTTGTTGGTAAAGATGGCCTTGGGTACGAAATGACAGAATGGAATGAAAGCAAAACTTTTTGGCAAGCCGAACAGGAAAATCTCCTGGTTTCCGATAACCAAACACGCGATTATCTTTGTGGTGATGCGGAACGACGAGATTATTTGACCAGCGCGGCCTGGGGGAAATATCCATCGTGTAATCATTTCGTAAAATCCGATAATGGTGAGCATCGTGCCTAAAGTCAGTGTGTGTATCCCCGTGCGAAATGGCGGGGTATTCTTGCAGTTAGCGGTTGAGTCGGCGTTAAATCAAACCTACACAGATTTTGAGATCATCATCGTGGACAACGCCTCAACGGATCATACCGTCACCCAGGTTGAAAAAATCGCCGCCGAAAATAACAAAGTTCGCTTGTTCAGGAATGAGATCAACATTGGCTTGGTGGGCAATTTTAATGCTTGCCTGAACTATGCTCAGGGTGATTATGTAAAGTTTCTGTGCGCAGACGATTTGTTGTTGCCGGGTTGTCTGGGGAAAATGGCGGCGATTCTGGATGATGATCCATCTGTGTCTCTGGTGGTTGGTGGTCGCCAGATTATCAATGAGGCAGGAGCGGGTGTAACGGTGCAAAATTACGCGCCGGAAAAATTTAATTACACTGGTTTTGATGTTATCAACCGTTGTTTATATGGCAGCAATTATATCGGTGAACCGAGTGCGGTGATGTTCCGGCGGGCGATGGCGGTGCGGGGATTTAGTGAGGCGATGCCGCACTTGATGGATATAGAAATGTGGTTCCATATACTAGAGCAAGGCAAGATGGAAAATTTGCCCGAGCCCTTGTGTGCAATCAGGCATCATGGCGGGCAAATGACCGTGCAGAGTATCAGGTCAAGCGCGCTCGTCGAAGACAATGTCCGCCTATTTGAAGAATACGCACATAAACCCTACCTAAAAAATACCTTTTTCAACCGTTTGCAACGCAGGGTGCGCATGACTTACCGGGTCTGGTTGTGCAGAGAGCAGTTGGATAGAACACGCCGCACGGAGATACTGAAACAGCAATCATCGCGTCTGGTATATTATTTTGTGATGGCAGTCGTGGCGCCCGTGTTGGCGGGCATCCGTCATACACATTTGCTACAACGATGAGCGGCGATCAATCCGATATGACGCTTAATAGATCGCTAGAAAGAAGCAACGGCGAAACTTTCTCTGATGAAAATTCGCATAGAAATGCCGTGGCGGGGATTGTAGTGACTTACAATCCTGATCCGGTACAGTTGCAGCGGGGGTTGGCAGCAATCGCACCGCAAGTGGATTTAATTGTGCTGGTCGATAATGCGTCACGGAATTTGGAAGCTTGCTGCCTGGAGGAAGTCAGACGAACGCTAAGTGTCGAGCTGAAGATCATTGCCCTACCGAAAAATGTCGGACTGGGAGCGGGATTCAACGCAGGAATACGGGAAGCGCGGGCAAGGGGGGGGGAATTCGTTACCTTATTCGATCAGGATAGTGTCCCCCAATCGGGAATGATAGACAAGCTTGCACAAGCGCATCGGGCGTTAGGTGCGCGCGGTATTGCCATTGCTGCGGTCGGTCCCAGATTTATCGATCCGGAAAGTGGCGGAATGTCTGCCTTCACCACAGAAAAATTCAGTCCGATCCAGAATCAAGCTGATGCTGAGTCGGAGTCGGAGTCGGTTGCAACGGATTTTTTAATTTCTTCCGGATGCT
>CAIOSY010000172.1 GCA_903861075.1 uncultured Nitrosomonadales bacterium | reverse complement strand
TACAAATCATCATTCATTGAATCGGGTAATGAATCGATAAACCACTTGGCATTCGGGATCAAGTCTTTAATCCGCATGCCTTCGTGCCAGACAAAACGTCTATACGACAACGTTGATGAAGAAGACTCCGACGAAGATGTCGAGTCAGAGGAAGTTGATGACGAAGTCTGTGAACCCTGTCCAGTTGGCGAGCCCTGCATAGCCTGCGAACCTTGCGTTTGTGAATTCTGTGCGGCGGGCGAACCCTGCGAAGCTTGCGTACCCTGCGCCTGTGAGTTCTGCGAAGCAGGCGAATTCTGCGAGGCTTGCGTACCCTGCATAGTCAACGAACCCTGCATAGCCTGTGCACCCTGCTTAGCCTGCGAACCCTGTGCAGCGGGCGAACCCTGCATAGCTTGCGCGGTCAGGACAGTCAAATTAGGCGAAGCCAGCGATGACTCAGCCTGAAAGGCTTTACTCTTGATTGACACGGAATTTATCGATTTAGGCACGTCCTCATCGGAGGCATAAATTGCAACAATTTCACCCTGTTTCAACAGTAAATTATCAATCGGATCACCTTTAATTGCCTTAGCCAAATTAAACGAGACCAGTCTGGTTACCAGTTTATCTTCATCCGTCTGCTGAACAACTGCATATTCCCAGTTCACGCCCCTCTTACTCGTATTGATCTGGCCGTTATTCAAGTTCGGAATATAATCGGACAGCCACTCAATACTTGGAATCAGGTCATTGATCCGCATACCCTCACGCCAGACAAAATGCCTGTCTGAACCAAAAAACCGTCCAGCTTTGAGCACCACCTCATTATCCGCCACAGGTAACACCGCATCCGCCGGGAATATAGTGACGACATCGCCTGGTTGAATCAGCATATTTTCGACGGCATCCCCTTTGATCGCCTTGCCCAGATTGAAAGCGATCAATGTATTCGAGAGCTCATCCTTATCCATACGCTGCACGACCGCGTAGTCCCAGTTGACCAGATTTTTGTTATGGCGACTGTCTATCGTGCCACTGTTCTGCACAGCCCAATATGCACCGGGGATCAAGGAATTATTGTCCTTCAGCAGATCGGTGATGCGCATGCCTTCTTTCCAGACGTAGCGCATCGGTGAAGCAACAGCACCCTGCAATTTCACGGCATTGTCAAAGCGAGGGGAAATTGAATTGAAGGACACCACATCACCATCGCGCATAGGACTTTCCAAGCCCTTTTTATCCAATTGGAACTCGTCCACTTTGCGAACGGTATGCTCGTAGATGCGTTCGACCGATACGGTTTGCGCTGCGGCCACGTTGGTCAAGCCACCCGCCAGATTCAGCACATCGGACAACTTGTCATTCGCCTTTAATTCAAAAATGGCCTGCGTATTAACACTTCCTGATATCGCAACCATGGCGCCGACAGGAGGGAAATAAATCACATCGCCGGCCAACAAACGCACATCCTTTGATTTGTCACCCTTGATTAAAAAATCATACAAGTCAAAGTCAGAAATCACTTTATTTCCACGTTTGAGCTGTATGTGGCGCATGGAACCCTTGGCTGACGGACCGCCGGAGGCAACGATCGCATTGACTAGCGTACTCAAAGAACTCACGCTGTAACTACCCGGACTCACAGCCTGTCCAACCACGAATAATTGTATCGAATGCAATTTTCCCATCGACACATCTATTTGAAAATTATTAAATTTAGCGCTGATTGAATCCCCGATATGTTCAGACAGCTTATTGTAAGCCACCCCGGCAACACTGATAGAACCTATGTTGGGCAAATTTATTTGTCCATTGCGATCAACGATAACGTTTAAATTTGCTTCCACCTGCCCCCACACTCGCACAGAGAGTTCATCTCCCGGCGCGACAATGTAATCCGGTGTGACAGGGGCGATTTCAACAGGAGAAAAAGTGCTGGGCGCGTTTTGAAACAGGCTATAGCCAAACAGCGGGAGCGTTTTGCCTATGGATTGCGCAACAAAGTCCTGAAACTCGTTCTTGAATAATGACGGATCCTTTTCCTGAGCCTTATCCTTCTCAAGTGCATCCTGCTTTTTGGCATCCTTCTCAAGCGAGTCCTGATTATTCAGGTCATTTTTGGATGCATCCTGATTTTTATTACCCGTATCCCGCGATCTTCCAGATTTATCGATACGCGCAGAGGTTGCCGCCGAATCAAATTGTGTCCCGGCAGAAGAATTTGAGGGACTGGCTGATGTATTTAGCGAATTCAATATTGCTGCGGCCGACATGCTTCCTGCCGCACCGCTCAAACCGCCAGTTGCTCCGCCCGCACTGCCAAAACCGCCGACTGATCCGGCAGCACCACCAAAACCACCTGAGACAGCACCGCTTCCACTTTCAGCGGCCCACGCTGCGGCAACACTCAAAGTGATCACAATACCGGATATGAGAGGAAACAATTTTTTACTAAAAATCATGCTGAACCCATCTTTGAATGAACACATTAACTTGACTTTAACCACGACGATCGCCGCGTGCTAATCTTAAAAAAGCGCCAGACTGCGTCTGAGAGACGCTGCTTTATTCACCGAAACTGACAAAACCGATTAAATCAGCGCGTCCCTAAGCTTTTTATTCAAAAGGAATCATACTTTAATATGTGCTTTTTATGCAGGGCGGCTATTTTTATTAGGGAAGCGCTGATTTATTCTGTTTTGTCATTCCCGCGCAGGCGGGAATCCAGTTAAATCAAGGCACTGGATCTCCGCTTTCGCGGAGACGACGAATAAATCATCATCTCCTTAGCTAGAATAGTACCAAAAAAAACCCTGTTTGCTTATATTTTTTGATGGCGCATCCTATCACATGTCCGCCAGCAGCCGGGGTGCAACTCGCTGTGACAGCTTAGGGACGCGCCGAGTTATTCAATTATGTAGAATTCAATAAATCCTTGTGCGGCTCATCTGCGAACAGTTTCTTAAAACCGAAGTCTGTAAACGGGTTTAAATATTTATCTTTCATCGAATTTTCCTCCGCAATGAATTATTG
>CAIOSY010000171.1 GCA_903861075.1 uncultured Nitrosomonadales bacterium | reverse complement strand
GCTGATGAACTTCTGGGATTTGAACAATTGATAGTGAAGATTGATGACCTTGAAGTAGTCGCAACAAGTGGAAAGACCCATCACCCCATAGTCAAATTCACAGGCAACCAGGGGGATCGGGTTCCGGGCACCGTATTTGAGCTCACTGAGGCCGAGATCGCAAACGCCGACATATACGAGGTTGCAGCCTACAAGCGCGTTGACGCGAGCCTTGCCTCGGGTCTGCGTGCTTGGGTGTACGTTGACGTGCACCATGCGCCCCCGGGTCAATGACGCCGATGGTCGATGGCCTGGACTGGACTAAATGAACATTTCGCCGCAACATAGCGCAGCGTTTGCGCTGCTCGACCGAAGCGGTATCTCGAAGATCAACTATGCGCCACTCATCGTCCGCTTGCTCTGGAAGTTCGGCGTGAACATACCGCCACCGCACTTCATGACCTTCACCGGTAGCGCCGCGCTGACTGGCACAGCCTTCGGCATGACCTTGGGGTTCTTGAACCTGCTTTTGGCCGCGGCAACTGGCACCTACAGGGTCGAACTCTTGCTCTGGATACCCGTCGGTGCTGGTGTGGGGTTTGGACTTTCAATGGCAGCGTACTATGCATACGGTCGCAGAAAACATAAGCTGCCTGGCTGGTCGTCCCTACGTATCCGTCAAAGCAATGATTAACCTGAATTGACGAAAACGGAGCCTGCAATCTCATGACAATGAACGAAGTCTATGCAGCAATCGAACCGGTGCGCACCGAAATCGACACGCTCGAAGGACCTGCAATGCTCGAGTTTGGCAGTCCCTCGTGTGGATACTGTCGCGCGGCCCAAGCGACTTTGGCTTCAGTTCTTGCCGATCACCCGCAGCTGCGACATATCAAGATTGCTGACGGCAGCGGCAGGCCGCTGGGGCGTTCATTTAGAGTGAAGCTTTGGCCTACGCTGCTGTTTTTGCGCAATGGCCAGGAAGTCACTCGCTTGGTTCGACCTGACGACGCCACCGAGATCCGCAGAGCCGTCGCGCAGATTGAAATTACCAATTGATGGTTGCAGATCCGCCTACAGATTGGGTAGTGGGGTGTACCATGTTTTTTCGATAACAGTTGGAGATTTTACCTTATGAACGCCCCGCTCACGCCTGATGCGTCGCATGGACGTCTGGAACATATGCCGGTCTCCCTTTTTTCTATTGTGATGGGACTGGCGGGCACCACGATTGCTGTAGAAAAAGCAGAACATCTTTGGGCTTGGTCGAGTGCGCCGAGCTCCTACCTGCTGGCGTTTACCGCCTTGGTATACGTCCTGATAGGTTTTGCTTACCTGGCCAAGTTTGTCTTGCATCGCCAGCACGTCATTGACGAATTCAACAACCCGATCCGCATGAGCTTTTTTCCGTCCATGTCCATTGGCATGCTGTTGCTCAGCGTTGCGGCCATGGGTCACTATCCTGAGATTTCACTTTGCCTGTGGGCTATTGGCAGTTCCGTTCAGCTGCTGTTCACGCTTGTCATTTTGACGAACTGGATTCACCACGAAAAGTTTCAGGTGCAGCACAGCAACCCGGCCTGGTTTATCCCGATTGTGGGAAACATCATCGTGCCGATTGCCGGTATGCCAATGGGTTTTCCTGAAATCTCATGGTTTTACTTCAGCGTCGGCGTCATGATGTGGATGCCACTTCTGGCCGTGCTGCTGAATCGATTCTTCTTTCACCCTATGCTGCCAGGCAAACTACTGC
>CAIOSY010000170.1 GCA_903861075.1 uncultured Nitrosomonadales bacterium | reverse complement strand
GCTCCTGGCAAGAATTGAGTTGTTTCATCATCAATGATTGCAAGAGCTAGGCTCCTGGCAAGAATTGAGTTGTTTCATCATCAATGATTGCAAGAGCTAGGCTCCTGGCAAGAATTGAGTTGTTTCATCATCAATGATTGCAAGAGCTAAGCTCTTAGCAAGAATTGAGTTGTTTCATCAGGGCTTGTCGCACCATGAGCGAATTAAATATAAATTAATCAATTTTTTAAAAAATAATTCGACAGGCTCAGGCGGGTGCACGACCATAAGTCTTTGGGGCGAACGGGTGATTTATTCAGCGCTTCCCTAAGGGAATGACGTTCATTTTTGGGGTAGATCATGTTAAATCTGGATCGTTTTATCGTTGAGTTCGACAAGGGCTTGCGAACTTTATTTAGTCAAGCACATAGTGTGCGGCCTTATCCGGATGCACACTTGCCGGATGTTCCGCTCTCTGACGAGGAAAGAAATCAGGCTGCTGCGCTGATGCGCGTTAATCATAGCGGCGAGATTTGTGCTCAGGCGCTTTATCAAGGTCAGGCACTCACCGCGCGCGACCCGTTGGTGCAACAAAAATTGCAACATGCGGCGCAGGAAGAGACTGAACATTTAGCGTGGACGGCGCATCGGGTGCATGAGTTGGGCGGGCACTTGAGTGTGCTCAATCCCCTTTGGTACACGGGTTCACTGGCAATAGGGGCATTTGCAGGCGTGTTGGGCGACAAATGGAATTTGGGTTTTTTATCTGAAACCGAGCAGCAGGTGGGTAGCCATTTACAAAGTCATCTGGCGAAACTGCCCCCGCAGGATGAAAAAAGTCGCGCTATCGTTGCTCAAATGTACACCGATGAGATAGGCCATGCGGATATGGCCGTTGAACTAGGCGGAGCGCAATTGCCGAAACAGGTGCAGATGCTGATGAAACTCAACGGCAAGGTGATGACGGGCGCGGCTTACCATATTTAGGATAGAGGCCGGTCTTGATCCCTGCCTGTCATGAAGGGTTTGAGAATTGATCCCATTACTGCCACCAATGCCATAGTCCAGACTATTGCCGCCCCGCCGGGCAGGTCGAAAATGGCCGAGAGCAGCAGCCCGATGGCGTATCCCGTGATGCTAATGGCGAAAGCGTACACCCTGCGCCATTTTTTAATGCGATAGGTGGCGAGTGCAGGAATAATCAGGCTGGCGAATACCAGATATACGCCGACCAATTGCACCGAGGCGGTAACTGCGAGTGCAAACAAGGCGTAAAAACCCAGGTGGCCAAGTTTTTCTTTCTGCCAGCGCCAGACACTTAATAGCAGGGCACTCAATAAAGCGGTCGTGATAAGTTGATCTGAGCTTACCCAGAGAATTTGACCTGCCAGTAAATCCTTGAGATGTTCACCGGCATGTACGTCGCGACTCATCAATAAAATCCCCCCGCTGGCAGCCAGTACGAAGGTCAGGCCGATGCAGGCTTCCTTGACGTCAGGTAGGTTATTCTCTATCCAGCTGAGCAAGGCGGCACCGCACAGGGCACTGACGGCAGCAATGATTTGCACCAGTAGCGGTTTGTCGGTGAGATTGAGTAATCCGGCCAGAATAATTCCCAACCCCGCAATTTGCGCCACTGCCAGATCGGCAAAAATAACGCCGCGCTCCAACACCTTTATGCCGAGTGGAATGTGCGTGATTAGCACTAGCAGACCTGCGATGAAGGCAGGCAGTAAAATATCAAGCTCAATCGTGTTCATTTCAGCCCTGCCAGTAATCGGGCAATCGTGTCATCGAACAAGCCGTACAAGTCTTTCGCCTTGTCACTGCCGCCCACCGTATAGGGCAGCATAACGGCGGTAATTCTGGCGCGCTCTGCGATCCAGTCCGACGGGCGACCATCCTGATAGGCGGCACGCAGCACCATTTTTGCAGGATGCTGTTGTAACTGGCTTAGCACCTGACTTAAATACGAAGCACTGGGTTCCATGCCGGGTTTGGCTTCAAGTTCAGCAACTTGCTTTAGACCCAGCCAGTTATTCAAATAAGGGAAGCCCCGGTGTTGCGCGACGATAGTGATACCCTTAAGGGGCGCAGCCTGTTTTTCCCAGCGGACAATAGCCGCTTTCCATTGCACGTTAAAATTTAAGAGTTGTTGCTGGTAATAAGTCGTGTTGGCAGGATCCAGTTGGCTCAGACGTTTGGAAAGGGCATCGGCAATCGGCAGAAAGTTGCGCGGATCAGTTTGAATATGAGGATTGCCAGCAGCATGAACATCCCCGTCACCGCGATCAAGGTGTGTCGGCACTTCCCGCATTGCTACAAAGTGCGCCGCCTCAAAGTTTCCTGTGCTGCCAACCTCAATTGCGCTGTTGGCGGATTCGCGCAAAATGACCGGCAGCCAGCCCATTTCCAGTTCAGCGCCGGTGCAAACCAGCAGATTTGCCCTGCGTGCTTTTGCAATCAGGCTGGGACGTGCTTCCACGCGGTGCGGATCTTGCAGTGCGCCGGTGGCGGTGTAAATGCTGGCTTTGTCGCCTGCGAGCAGTTGCGTGAGCGCCGCCCATTCAGGTTCACAGGCGAACACGTTGAGTGCCGCATGAGCGGAGGTGCTGATCAGTAAAAATGCTAATAATATGAACTTATTCATTATTTTTTTCCTAGTATTGGTGTGCGCCGTGTGCGCCCAGACTCATGATGTATTGCAGGAAAAGCTGGTTGTCGGGCAATCCTTGCCGCGTGTTGTCGCGTGCCAGTTGCAGGCGCAGACGGGAAAATTCGCTGGGGCTGTAGTCCAGCATCCATGTGGCACGCGACGGCATAAAGCCATAATTACTGATGACATTGCCAGCATTGAGTGCGCCGACAGCAGCTATGCCCGGATCGAGCTGATCGTAGCGTATCCCGGTGCGCCAGTTCGGCATGAACTGAACCACGCTTTGCAGATACCAGACGCTTTGTGTATTGGCGTAGCTGTCGGCAGTTGCCAAGTTATACGTCAGCTGGCCGCTTTCGCGCCGCTGAAAATATTCTCCCTGAACCTTGATGTAGCGATTGGCTGTGTTGCCGTTGGGAGCGTATTTCCACACAAAGTCGAGGCCAGCGGTACGGCTGTGGCCGGAAAAACTGTTGGATACGCCGCCGACCGTACCGGCTAAGTCGGGAACCCCGGTGCTGACCCGATTTTCCGCCCGCGTGGTATGCAGCGATGCGCCTACGCGCCAACTCTGTTCGATGCCGATGTCATCGCCGATATGGGCGAACAATACGCCTGAGCCCGTCCCGTTTTTTGCGCGATCAGAGCCCGGGAATCCGCGCCCGCGTCCTAACTCGCCGCCCAGTTCGATGTAGGTGTCGGTGGGGGCTAGCCATTTCAACTGCACGCCGTCTTCGCCCAGTTGATTGTTCCACAGAGAGGCATACACCAGTGGTTGATCGACGAAATCCCAGGCATGGGCGTGGACTTCATTCAGATAACCCAGGCCTGAAAAATATCGACCGAACTTGAAATTGAGGCCATGCCCCAGCGCGGCACTTTGCACGAAGGCATTTTCTACCGTCACACCACCGGCGGGTGCGAGGGCCAGTGTTGCGACGCCCCGATAGTCAGGATCTATGCTGGCCGAGATGCCAAGCTCCGATTCGCCCAGATTAAAGCCTTGAGGATGGCCGGGATTCGCAGTCATGGCAAAACCCGTCGCTGGAATGGTCGGCGCTTGAGTGAGATTGCTATAAGTGCCGCCAAGAATGAGCGAGATGGCAGGATTAAATGCGCCTTCGCTGCTGGCGGCTGATTGCACAGCGGTTACCGGTTGTACTGTTTGTTGAGACTGAGTTGCTGCGTGGGCTTCGGCCTGTTGCAAGCGCTGCTCAAGTTGCGTTATACGCTGCTCATAGCTTTGTTTTAATTGATTAATTTGCTCGCGTATCGCTTGCAGATCGGCGTCTGAGGCGGCCTGTGAGGCGAGCGGATGGCATAACAGCGCGGCAATACCCGCGCTCAGATAGGTTTTCTTGAACATTGTTTACTCCACAAAGAAAAAATACCCGGCATTGAGTGACGGGACGTTTAATCGATTCAGGCGGAGTAAGGTGGCGCGCGCGCCGCAAAGGCGCTGAAGGAAAGGCGGCGTAACAGACTAAAGAAGGCTGTTGTGATTAAGATCGACTTGAGTTCGAGGCTGGTGAACGTAATGGGCGGGCTGCCCAAGGCTGAACCCAATTGTGCATAGGTCGCGCACAGGTCGCAAAGTTTGTCATGCGGAATAGAGTGATCTTGCGCCTGATCCGCCATTACGTGGGAAATGCCATGCGTCAAGCCGCCCGTCTGTGCGAACAGCAGGGCAAAAATCAGCAGTAATCGGGAAATCAGGGCGTAAGACATAGCGCGCACTTTAACCAACTGTGCATCATCAGACAAGCGGTTTATTCGCTTTCCAGTTTGTCCGAGGGGGTGAATGACCAGGTGCGGGTGATGGTCAGGATATCCACATCACGGGTAATATCAGGCGGCAGTGGTGAAAAAGGGCCGGCTAATTTGACGATACGGATCGCCGCTGCATCCAAAATACCTTGTCCGGATGAGCGACTAACTTCGATATTTTCAATACTGCCATCGGCTTTGATCGAGACGCTAAGTTGTAATTTTCCGTAAACTTGCTCCCGGCGAGCCTGTTCAGGATAGTTCATATTACCTATGCGCTCTACTTTAACGCGCCAGTCTTCTATGTATTGTGCAAAACGAAACTCCTGAGTACGCGCACCGATGAACTTACGACGGGGTAACTTTTGATAGTAGTCATTGTTTTTACTGATCTGCGCTTCGAGACGGGCAATTTCCAGGCTGCGTTTGACTAGGTCATCAGCAACAGAATTGCTTGTGCTCAGCTTTTGGGCACTGAGTTGTTCGGTAGGTTTTAGCCGGGCAAGCTGCAGGGGGGCTGTTTTTTCAATATTTGCAGCGGGGCGCTGAGCCTGTTCAGGGGATGTTTTCTGACTGTCGCCACTATTGGGTAGCATCGTTTTAGCTTGTCTATCCTGGCTGGTATTGCCGCCGCCGTCGAGATTAGCTTGCGCGAGGGCGTCAGCCTGAACGGGTTTTGTTTTTGAATGGCTATTGACCAGCACGACCTGTAAGGGTGGCATGATATCCGCAGCGCGGCGCGGGTCGGGTAATACCAGACTGATGCCAAATAGCACAAAAGCGTGCAGGGCGATGGAAAAAACCATCGCCGGCGTCAGTCCCGTTTTGAATCTGCTTAGCAATCAATAACCTCTGCACTGTTGTTGATAACGGGAGCGGCATCTGTTGCGATTTCGACTACCTCATCAGGGAGCTCCTCCTCTACGCTTGCATGGTCACTTGCTATTGTCGCCACATAGCGGGTTTGTATAGACAGATCAAGCAGATCAATTCCCGTGATAGTCAGTTGTACTCGCGTTTTGACAGGCAGTTGTTCGGGCAGGGAAGGCGCGCGGAAAACGAGCGGGATGTCCGACATTCTCACCAGATTTTCTTTGATGACACTCGCTTCGATCAATTCAATATGCTCTTGTTGCAGCCAGCGCAAACACCAGTAACGCTCCATATTGCGCTGGAATTCGTTATAGATCGTGTAGGTGGTATCGAAGTCACGCAAGATGCCATACAAACCCGTATCATTTTTGGGATAAGGCGCAGCGTCATCGTTGAGCATGGCAATAATCTGGCGCTGATTTACCATGTCCACATAGCGTCGCAGCGGCGAACTGGACCACATATATTGGGCGACTCCAAGTCCCTGATGGGGCGCGGCAATGGTACTCATTCTGACCTTGCCGCCTTGCTGGGTGCGATAGATGCCGGGAAAGCCATGTTCAGCCAGATGCTTACCCCATTCACAGTTGACCAGTATCATGAGTTCCGAGACGACCTTGTCGATAGGCGAGCCGCGTCGACGATGGCTGATGGTGACGTGATCGTCTTCGATATGAAAGTTGTAGTCCAGTTGCGTGTTGTTGTCCGCCTTGCCGCGCGCCGCTTCCATCTTTTGCACGAGTTGCCATAACAGCGTCAGTTCAGCCGCATACGGGTAGTCGAGTTTGCCCTCCGCCAGCGTGAGCTCATTGAACAAGGGCTCCAGGGTGTCATGACGCAGATTTGCCGCGATATGCACGCGCTCAACGCGACTTTCATAAGTAAGGATGGCGAGCGTTTGGGCATCAACGTCAATATACATGGATAGTGCAGGGCAAACGCGATCGGCACTGAGCGTAAAAGCGGCAACAATGCTGTCGGGCAACATGGTGATCTTGTCGCCGGGCATATAGACGGTGGATAAACGGGAGGCCGCCAGTTTGTCAGCCGCTGAATCCCGTGGCATACCGAGCGCCGGTGCGGCGATATGTACACCGATGCGCCAGTTACCGTCGGCTAATTTTTCAACGGAAAACGCATCGTCAATTTCGGTCGTCGTTGCATCATCGATACTGAAGGCATTGACTGCGCCCATGGGCAACGCATCCCATGTGGAAAGTTCAATAGCCGGAAAGTCTGTGCCCCGGGGGAAGTTCTCGAATAGAAATTTTTGCAGGTGATAGTCACGGGTCGATGGCAGCGCACCACAGCGATGCAGCAGGTGGACGGCAGTAAGATGCGTCGCCGCACAGGCCGCTTCCAGCGCCTTGACTTCCAGCGTATTGCGATCAGGGTTGTAGAGCAGGGTATTGATTTGAGCCGCGAAGGTGTCCGGCAACTCAAAACGGATGAGTTGTCCTGTCATTTTTTCTTGCAGTTCGAGGGCAAGTCGTTTTTTCTCAGCACCGGCAAGGGCTGCCTTGAGTACGTCGGGGGGGGCTGCGCGATAGCGGCCTTTGCCCTTTTTGTGAAAATAAATAGGGGCACTATGCAGACGTAGCAATGCGGCAGCAGCTTCCAGCGAGCTGGGTTGGTGGCCGAAATACTCCCGGGCAATGTCTTCAAAACCAAACTCATCAGGCGGACAGCATTCCCACAGGAATTCAATCTCGATGTCGGCTGCCAGCGTTTCCGCATGCGGGATTAAATCCGCCATTTCGGGTTGAGTGAAATGCAGCATGACATGGCCGGATTTGATTTTACTGCGCTTGCCGGACAGGCTTTCGACTTGTAGCGAACTGGTGTTATCGACCATGACGCTGCCAACCTTAAAACTGCCATCTTCTTCGTAAAGGATATTCATGAGTATTTGTGCAATAAAGTGGCGCGGATTATATCAGTTAGTGTCCCTGCCACGTTTTAGCCAGACAATAAAAAGCCGACCGGGGTCGGCTTCTTGAAGAGGACTGCGAGTCTCTTACTTTATAGATAATACCCAGGTGACGATGGTTTTGATGCTTTCATCACTCACGGATTTAGCCGTGGGTGGCATAGGCATCGCACCAAAAGAACCTGATCCGCCGCTACGAACTTTCGATTCCAACTTGGCTTGCGCGCCCGCATCCGCCTTGTATTTTGCGGCGACATCCTTGAAAGACGGGCCTACCAGTTTGTTGCTAATACCATGGCAATTAGAGCAACCGCTCTTCTTGAACAGGGTTTCACCTTCATCAGCAGCAAAGGTGGCAGTGGAAAAAGACAGTGCAGCAGTCAGGGCAATAAGGTAACGAAGTTTCATTATGTTCTCCAGGTTAAATTGTGTGTGGAATCTACGCTGCATGACCTGAACGCGTGTTGATATAGATCAAATTGCGCCGAGATTTCATTTTTTACAAATTGCTTGGCTGCTCAAAACTGATACAGCGGCCTGAACGACATCCAAAGACTCATCCGCTGCCACCAGATTTTCTTCAGCAATATTGAGCCATAACGCCAGCAGAGATGCAAATCGAAAAGGTTTTTTCCCTTTTAGAAATAAACCTTTTCATAAATCCCGTTTACATAAGACATTAAGGCGCTGTTATTAAAATTCTAACTTGTGTATCTTCTCATTATTTTATGTGGTTTCTCAGTTACTTATTTTGGCTCACAAAACGCCGGCCAGATGTGCCTGTTCATCCGCGTAATAACTAGAACGTACCATAGGTGCGCAGGCGGCGTGATCGAATCCCATTGCGCGGGCTTCACGTTCAAACATGGCAAAACTCTCCAGCGGGGCATAGCGCAGTACCGGCAAATGGCCGTTGGAAGGTTGCAAATACTGCCCTATAGTCAGCATATTGACGCCGTGGGCGCGTAAGTCACGCATCACGTCCAGCACTTCTTCATCGGTTTCGCCCAGCCCTAGCATTAAACCGGATTTGGTCGGAATGTCGGGAAAGCGGGTTTTGAAATCCTGTAACAGCTTCAATGAATGCGCGTAATCGGCACCGGGACGCGCCAGTTTATAAAGGCGTGGCACGGTTTCCAGATTGTGATTCAGCACGTCGGGCAAGCTGGTCGCCAGTGCATCCAGTGCTTCGCTCAGGCGACCGCGAAAATCCGGAACCAGAATTTCCAGGCGGGTATCCGGTGAGCTGGCGCGTATTGCGGTAAGGCAATCGCTGAAATGTTGAGCGCCGCCGTCGCGTAAATCGTCGCGGTCCACGCTGGTAATGACGACATATTTGAGTTTAAGCAGAGCGATGGAGCGAGCAAGATTAGCGGGTTCCTCCACGTCGGGCGGCAGGGGTTTGCCGTGTGCCACGTCACAAAACGGGCAGCGGCGGGTGCATACGTCGCCCAGTATCATGAAGGTGGCCGTGCCTTTGCTGAAACATTCACCGATGTTCGGGCAGGAGGCTTCTTCGCATACTGTGACCAGGCTGTGTTCGCGCAGCAGCTTTTTGACATCGTTGTAGCCCGTGCCGGAAGCGGTTTTGACGCGTATCCATTCGGGTTTGCGCAGGCGTTCGACTAAAGGCACAATTTTGATTGGGTTGCGCGCTGTTTTGGCCGCGCCGGTTTGTTTGTTGGTTATTTCATTCATGCGATTTTAGTGTTGGGTGGTGGTAGTGGACGGTTGGCCGGGTTTATTTTCGCTGATCTCGGCGGGCGCGACTGAGCGCGTGATAAACGGTGTACCCGTTTGTTCGGCCAGTCGCCGCGCATTTTCAGCGGCACGCAGTAAGGCTTGTTGGGTCTTTTTTGAGTTGGAGGTATGGGAATGCTGAACGGAAGCTTTCATGGTTTTTCTCCTTCATCCAGCAAAACGGCTGGAGCGGCGGAATTATCATACAGTTCCCAGTGATTCACCAGCAGCTTATAGCGAGCGAAGTTTGTAATTCCTGATGCAAAGCGACGCCGTATGGTGGTTTCGGGAATGTTATGTCCGCCTTGAGCGACGCGTGCGGCGACTCGTTGCACGGCAATCCTGATCCTTTTTGATTTTGCGGTTTCGGCGGCCAGCAGGCTGGTTAGGTGCTGGTAACGCTCGAAGAGGAATTCAACCCGCTGCGCGTCGCTGGTGCAGGCGGATTTGCGGTAGCGGGCATCCACTGCCCGACTGCGAATCTCATTCCAGCTTAACGGCATGTTATTCCTTATTCCTGCGGCTGTTTAGAGGCGAAGTGTTGCTGTAATCCGTGTATCAGGTTTTGTGTCAGTTGCGCCTGTAATTCGTTGAGACTCGCGGTGATGCCCAGTTCCACGCATTGTGTGACGCGCAGGCCGGAATAGCCGCAGGGGTTGATGGATTTATAGGGTTCCAAATTCATGTCCACATTGAGCGCCAGGCCGTGATAGCAACAGCCGCGTTTTATTTTCAGACCCAGCGAGGCAATTTTGGCATCATAGACATAAACGCCGGGCGCATCGGCACGCGCTTTTGCAACCACGCCATACTCTCCCAGTAAATCGATGACCGCCTGTTCCATCAGGCTGACCAGTTCGCGCACATTGAGTTTCCACCGGCGTAAATCGAGCAGTAAATAGGCGACGATCTGTCCCGGGCCGTGATAGGTGATCTGACCGCCCCGGTCAATTTTGACGACGGGAATGTCCGTTGCCTTAAGTAGATGTTCGGGAAGCCCCGCCAGCCCCTGTGTAAAAGTCGGCGGGTGCTGCACCAGCCAGATTTCGTCGCGCGTCTCGACGGTGCGTTCATTGGTGAAGCGCTTCATCGCCTCCCAGGTTGGCTGATATTCGACCAACCCCAGAGAGTGGATAACAGGATTCATAGCACCATCTTGACCAGTGGGTGATCGACCAGTTCCTGATATACCGTATCGAGCTGTTTTCGCGAAGTAGCGCGTATGGTGCAGGTCAGGCTGATGTATTTTGCGGTTTTACTGGCGCGCATTTCCATGCCGGTCGCATCATAGTCAGGAGCATGACGCGTGACGACTTCGAGTACCGATTGTGCAAAATCAGGGTGTTGCAGACCAAAGATTTTCAGCGGGAAATCGGAAGGATAGACGACCAGACTTTCAGATTCTGGAATGACGGGCATTTCGGGTGGTTTATTCATGGCTGGCACGCATTACGTTCATCTTGAAATCTTGATAGTGTTGATAAATTTGTTTAAACATCGGGCCGGGAACGGCGTTGCCGACCGGTTTGCCATCGAGACGGGTAATTGCCATCACTTCGCGGGTGCTGGAGGTGAGTAGCAATTCGTCAGCATCAAAAACTTCCGTCGCTGCAATGGTTCGTATCTGACAGGGAATGCTGTTCGCCCGGGCGATTTCCAGTATGACATCATAGGTGATGCCCGGTAGCATCAAATGATTTTTGGGCGGGGCGAGCAGCACGCCATTTTTAACCACAAAAATATTGCTGGCCGCACCTTCCGTGAGAAAAGCCGGTGTCTCGTTGCTTGCCGGGCGTATGAGCACGGTTTCTGCGCTGCCGGCATCCACCGCCTTTTGGCGCAGCAATACATTGGGCAGCAGCGAGATCGCCTTGATGTCGCAGCGTTGCCAGCGGTTATCTTCCGCTGTAACCGCGTCTACTCCTGATGCACATAAGTCTGATGCAGGAGGAAGCAAAGGATTACTCATGACAAAGACGGTTGCCGGAACAGCCGGGTTAGGAAAAGGATGGTCACGCCTTGCCACGCCACGCGTGATGTGTAAATAAAGATATTGATCATCAGGCGTATTCCGGGCGATTAACTCGCCGATAATGGCCGTCCATCCGGAAATGCTGTGCGGATTATCCAGCCGTATGCTATCCAGGCTATGTTGGAGTCGCTGTAAATGCGCTTCAAGGCGAAACGGGCGGCGTGAATAAACGGGGATGACTTCATACACCCCGTCACCAAAAATGAAGCCCCTATCCAGTACCGGGATTTTGGCATCCTCTAGCGGCATAAACTGCCCGTTCAGATAAATAGTCATAAGTTTGTGTCGCGTTTACCAGGGAAGATATTTGTTGATTAACAAGCGTATGCTGTCCCAGCCGCGTGAGAATACATTTGCCAGCGGGACGCTATCTAAGGCAATCAGGGGGAATTCTGCATAGGGCTTTCCGTTTAGTGCCAGTTTGAGTGTGCCCATTTCCTGACTGGAAGTAATCGGTGCCAATAGCGGCGGGTTCGTTGCAATGCTGGCTTTGAGCTGAGCGAACTGTCCTTTGGGTATCGTCAGAAAGATGTCCTGCCTGAAGCCCAGATCCAAATGGCTTTCCGTGCCTTTCCATATCCGCACACGGGTGACAGGTTGATTGTTGAGATAAAGCCGTATCGTATCGAAGGACTGGAATCCGTAGTTTAAGAGTTTTTGGCTTTCAGAGGCGCGTTGCGTGTCGGAATCCGCACCCAAAATCACCGAAATCAGACGGCGTTTGTCTCGCTTGGCTGAACCTATCAGGCAAAACCCGGCGGTTTCAGTGTGCCCTGTTTTGAGACCGTCGGCATAAGGATCCAGCCATAACAAACGGTTGCGATTGGCTTGTGTGACATTGTTGAATGTGTAGTCATGTAGCGCAAACAGCGGATAGTGTTCGGGGTAATCGCGTATCAAGGCTGCCGACAGCAGCGCCATATCGTAGGCGCTACTGTAATGTTGTGCATCGGGAATGCCGACGGGATTGGCGAAATGGGTGTTCTTCATGCCTAATCTGGCTGCTTCCTTGTTCATGCCCTCAACAAAGACACTTTCAGATCCGGCAATGTGGACGGCAAGTGTGTTCGCCGCATCGTTGCCGGACTGCACGATGAGTCCATGCAGAAGTTCATCGACGGTCACTTTTTGTTCGGGCTTGAGCAGCATACGGGATTCGCCGTTGTTATTGCGGGGCGCATCAACCGGTACGGTGAGGATTTGGTCGAGTTTGAGCGTGCCTTTTTTGATGGCCGTGAAGGTGAGATACGCCGTCATCAACTTGGTGAGTGAAGCGGGTTCCATGCGCGTATTGCTATTTTGAGCCAGCAATACCTGTTTGCTGTCAAAGTCCAGCAGCAGGTAAGCCTTTGAATTCAAGCTTGGCACATCCGGCAAGTCCTGAGTGTGAGCGAGGCTGGAAAGTAGCAGTCCTGCAAGTAAAAAGATAACTTTCATCAGATTGCGCGTGTATGTTGTAAAAGTTCCTGATTATAGTCTTTGAGCGTAGTGAGGGGATAGTTAAGAAAAGGCTATTTAATCCCTAAAGGGGGTTTGTTTAATTTGCGCTGTAGTGTGCGGCGGTGCATATTTAACGCGCGGGCGGTTGCGGATACATTGTTGGCATGTTCATGCAGCACCGCTTGTATGTGTTCCCATTCCAGTTGTTCGATATTGCGCTGGACGACACCGAAAACAACATGACTGCTTGCCTGATGATTGAAGGCGGCAACGATTTCATCGGCATTGGCAGGTTTGGCGAGATATTGTGTGGCGCCGAGTTTAATGGCTTCAACGGCAGTGTGAATACTGGCATAACCGGTTAAGACCACGATACGCGTGTTCGGATCGAGTTCATGTAAGGCCTGAACCAGTACCAGACCGGGCACACCGCCCATTTTTAAATCAACGACGGCGAATTCGGGCGGATAGTCCCTCGCCATCGGGATGGCCTCTTCTACGCTGTGCGCAACGCTGACGGAAAATCCGCGCCGTGTCATGGCATTTTTCAGGACGCGACAAAAAGTGACATCATCATCGACTAAAAGCAGTGAGGCATATTCATCCGGATTCATCTTGAAAAAATCTCATTAAGCAAGGGGGAGGGTGAGTAAGGTAATTGCGCCACCGCCTTCACGGTTTAATAAACGCACTTGCCCGCCCACGCGTTCTATCGTGGCATTGGCAAGGAACAGACCCAGTCCACGCCCTTCTGTTTTGGTCGTAAAAAAGGCCGCGCCGGCTCTGAGTGCGACTTCTTCACTCAGACCGCACCCTTGATCGCGAATTTCCAATATGAAGTTGTGTGTGTCCTGACGGGCGATTACGTCTACCCTTTCCGGGCTGGCATCAGCGGCATTGTTAAGTAAATTCATCAGCGCCGCCCTCACGGTGACATCGGTATTGATTCTGGGTAAATCGGGCTCGCTTTGGTAGCGGTAGTTTGCGGTGGGGCGTAATAGTTGCCACTCATCCAGTATTTCCGCCATAAAGGTTTCGGCTGTCTGTATCGTGCCGGTGCCGCTGTCCTGCGCATTGAGCATCATTTTGTCAAGAATTCGCCGGCATCCTCGCACTTGCTCGTCGAGCAGGCAGAGACTATCGCGAAATTCTATCGTCTGGTTCAGCGCGTCGTGTTGCAATTCACCGATGACCACGGACATGGTTGACAGAGGGGTGCCCAGTTCGTGTGCCGCACCGGCCGCCTGTGTTCCCAGTGCCACAATCCGTTCATTACGAAGAATTTCTTCGCGCACGCGCACCAGCAATTCATCCTTGTTACGGACGGCTTGTGCCATTTTGACGACAAAATAAGCAATCACTACGGCGCTGATGACAAATCCCAGCCACATTCCCATGACATGCGTGTTGAAGGCATTATCCATGTCCTGATGGTTGTGGGGCAGGGGAATGCGGTAGACCATCAGTCCGCTGTAACACGCTGTTGTGAGCGCCGCCATACCCCAGGTGTGGCGGGCGGGCAAGGTGGCGGCGGCAATAATCAGCGGTAGCAAATATAGCGAGACAAAGGGGTTGGTGGAGCCGCCGGCAAAGTAGAGCAATATGCTGAGCGCAACAACATCCAGACTTAGTTGTGCGAATAATTCAAGCCGGGTGATCGGGCGGGGGCTGTTCAGTCGCAGTACGCTCAGCGCATTGAGTGTGGCGAGCGTTGCAATGCAGCTGAGCATGAGTTGCCAGTTAAGGTCCAGCGACAGAACTTTCCATGAAACGAACAGCGTGAGCAGTTGGCCTATGATGGCGATGCTGCGCAAATTGATCAGGCGCCGCAATTGAGTGTGGCCCGAAAGCGAAGAGAGTATGTTCATAAATTAGATTGTAATCGCGAAGCTGCAAGTCGGGGTGCGACATATTGACGCAGGAGGTTTGTACTTTGTCAGGGGTATAATTGCCATTTTAATCGGCGGAGTAGCAATAATGAATAAGTTAATCACCTTATCTGGCTTGTTGGGCGCGATGTTGTTGAGTGGCGGTGTTTATGCGGGGGATATTCAGGTTGAAGGTGCGTGGGCGCGCGCCACGGCTCCGGGTCAGGATGTTGCGATGGTGGATGTCACGATTACCAGCAGCAAAGCTGCAAATCTGGTGGGGGTTACCAGTGCCGCCTGTAAAGGGGTGCAAATTCACACGATGACACATGACAACGGCGTGATGAAAATGCGTGAAGTCAAATCGATAGAACTGCCTGCCGGAAAACGCATCGCGCTGGGAGAGCGGGGCTATCACCTGATGTTGATGGGTTTGAATGCGCCGCTCGTGGCGGGTGCAACCCTGCCATTGACGCTTAATGTTAAAGCAGGTGATAAAGAAACTCAGGTCGAAGTTCGTGCCGAGGTAAAACCACTGACTTACTAATATTACCGTTAGGTGCGTGTCACAGCGCGTGAGGCGCGCACCTCGCAGAACGTTCAGAAGACGGGAGCGCATAAGCGTCGCCTGGCGCTGTAAACTGGCCTTGTCTTTTGCGCTATCTTTCATCGTATATACCCCTCATGCTTTTTTGGCACGAGCTGTTGCAATTTATCACGGGCTTTTAAAAGTACGCTGCCTCTGAGTAATACTGTTGCAATGTTCAAGCGCTAATCTTCCTGCTGCAAATAAATTTATTTGTTGAAATCAATATATGTAGTGGGGATTTTTATCATGAGTATTCGTAAATCTTCACAATCAGCGCGGCTTGTTTGGCTGATTAGTCTGCCTTTTTGGATAATACTGGTTGTACTGGAAATGTTTTATACCTACGAACGCTTTAATGAGCTTGATCGTGGTTTGATTGATAGAGGCGCGATGGTTGCGCGGCAACTGGCGGGCAGTAGTGAATATGGCGTCTATGCCAATAATCGAGAGTTTTTGAGCGAAAACGCTAAAAAAATGCTGCAGGAAGCCGATGTTCGCTCTGTGCTGGTGCTGGATGCGACGTCGCAAACGCTGTTAATGGCCGGATTGCGACCCGGGGTGTTGGGGCCGCTGTCAGCGGGAGCCGTCGCAAATGTGCTGAGTGTTCAGGATACGTTGCATTTGCTGCAGGTTGTGAACAAGGAATCGCCATGGTATGACGATGGTAAAACCATCCTGCTTTATCAGCCTATTTTGACGCCCAAGATGGTGCAGGATACCAGTGATTTTGATGCGCTGCCGTCGGTTGTGCCGCTGGGTGCGGTGATTGTCGAAATGGACAGGGCGAGTATTCAGTCTTCGAAAAAAAGAGCGTTGTCTTTGTTGGCCTTGCTGGTTTTGGTGTGTGTGCTGTTTGCGCTGTTCGTCGGCTTAAAAAATCGCATCGAAAAGGCTCAGGTGCGCAAGCGACGACAGTTAAAACTCAAGATTTTCAAGGCTGTCAAACTGACCCAAACACTCAATCAGGACAAGGAAAGTCTCAGGCAGAAACTGGATGCGACCATGCAGGCACTGGATCAGCATGCGATCGTTGCCGCAACCGATGTGAGAGGCCGCATCATTTCGGTCAACGATATGTTTTGCCGGATTAGCGGTTATTCCCGTGCCGAGTTATTAGGGCAGACGCACCGCATGGTTAATTCGGGGCTTCATTCCAAGGCATTCTTCAGGCAGATGTACCGCACGATTGCGCAAGGCAATACCTGGACGGGCGAAGTGTGTAATCGCGCCAAAAATGGCAATTTGTACTGGGTGATGACGACGATTACGGCTTTTAAGGGCGAGGAGGGTAAGCCGATAGGGTATATTTCGGTGCGTACCGATATTACGCAGCGCAAGGAGAATGAGCTTGAACTGGCTCGCTATCGCAGTGATCTGGAAGGTATGGTGCGCCAGCAAACGTTGGATTTACAGTTGGTTGCCATGCAGGCGGATACAGCCAATCGCAGTAAGCAGGCCTTTTTAGCTAATATGAGCCATGAAATTCGCACGCCCATGAACGGTGTAATCGGTATGCTGGATGTGGTGCTGGCAAGTACCTTGTCTACGGCTCAGCAGGGTATGCTCAATATTGCCTCTCAATCCGCCAATGCCTTGCTGATCATCCTTAATGACATACTTGATTTCTCAAATATTGAAGCGGGTAAATTGAAGGTGGAGTGTACGCGTACTGCGGTGCGTGAAGTCGCGGAAGACGGGGTGCGAATTTTGTCTGCGCTTGCTGAAAGTAAGCGGGTTGACTTGACTTTGTTTGTCGCGCCTGATGTGCCGCAATGGATAGTCACTGATCCGATGCGTTTGCGTCAGGTTTTGCTTCATCTGCTGGATAATGCGATTAAATTTACCGGCGGGCCTCATCGCGACCACGGCAAGGTTAGCTTGCGCATCGAGCTTGAGCATCTCGAAACCGGAGAAATGCAAATTTTGATGCGCGTCATAGATAACGGTATTGGCATGAATGAGGATGAAATCGCACACTTGTTCAAGCCGTTCACGCAGGCGGATGAAAGCATCACCCGTAAATACGGCGGCACCGGACTCTGTTTGAGTATCAGTCAAAAACTGGTCGAGTTGATGGGCGGGCGGATACGGGTGAGTAGTCAGCCGGGTGTCGGTAGCGAATTTGTTTTGGAATTCCCGTTTCGTGAAGAATGAAAGATTGGTGTAAAATTCAAGGCTTAACCTAAAGGAAAAATCATGCCGTTGTCTCAAGCTACTGCCGAACTCAAAGCCCTCGTGTTGTCCGAGGCGCTGCCCTATATCCAGCGTTTTTTTGATAAGACCATCGTGATTAAATACGGTGGCAATGCCATGACAGACCCCGCGTTGCAGGAGGGTTTTGCTCGTGATGTGGTGTTGTTGAAGTTGGTCGGCATGAATCCTGTCGTGGTGCATGGCGGCGGGCCCCAAATCAATGAAATGCTCAAGCGGGTTGGCAAGCAGGGTACTTTTATACAAGGTATGCGCGTAACCGATGAAGAAACCATGGACGTGGTCGAAATGGTGCTGGGCAAGGTTAATAAGGATATTGTCAATCTGATCAACCGTCACGGCGGCAAGGCGGTCGGGCTGACCGGTCAGGATGGCTCGTTTATCCGCGCCAAAAAACTGATGATAGAAAGTGACATGAAGTCCGGTGACATGATAGACATCGGTCTGGTCGGGGATATCAACAAAATTGACCCGTCCATAATTTCCTTTTTGGATTCGGGTGATTTCATACCGGTTATTGCGCCCATAGGCGTAGGCCCCGATGGCGAGACTTTAAATATCAATGCGGATGTGGTGGCAGGCAAGCTGGCCGAGGTGCTGAATGCCGAAAAGTTGGTGTTGCTGACCAATACGCCGGGTGTGCTGGACAAGGATGGCACCCTGCTCACGGGACTGACCCCTTTGCAAATTGATGCGATGGTGGCGGATGGCACACTGTCCGGCGGGATGTTGCCTAAAATCAGTTCGGCGCTGGATGCGGCTCGCAGCGGCGTGCGCTCGGTGCATATTATTGATGGTCGCGTGCAACATGCCCTGTTGTTGGAAATTCTCACCGATGAGGGTGTGGGTACACTCATCAAGAGCAAATAGTGACGCTGTGGATATTTGATCTGGACAATACCTTGCATGATGCAAGGCCGTCCATTTTTCCGCACATCAATCAAAGTATGACGGCTTATTTGCAGCGTCATTTGCAATTGTCTTTGACGGATGCGAATGCGTTGCGTCAACATTACTGGCGTCGGTACGGGGCGACGCTCGCCGGTTTGATGCGTCATCACGGCACCGATCCTGCCCATTTTTTATTGCATACCCATCAGTTTCCTGAATTGGACAAAATGGTCGTGCGCACCCGTTATTTACGTCAGGTGTTGCAGGCGGTGCAGGGCAGGAAAATCATTTTTTCCAATGGCCCGCAAGTTTACGCGCGCGAGGTTTTGAAGCTGTTACGGGTGACGGATTTATTTGAGGATGTGATCGCCGTTGAGCAAACCCGTTATCGTCCCAAGCCGGATGTGTCGGGTTTTCGGCATATTATGCGGCGGTATCGCGTGCAAGCGGCGCAATGTGTGATGGTCGAAGACAGTCTGGAAAATTTGCAGGCAGCCAAAAAGCTGGGGATGCGTACGGTTTGGGTTAGCAAAGACAGTCGCTATCCGGCCTGCGTGGATGTGAAAATCAGCGATATAAGATATTTGCCCGCAGCTCAACATCGCTTGTAAGGTTGTTGTAAAAAAACAACAGTATGAAGATATTCTTTTGACAGAATAAGGCCGGTTTCGATAAAGTTCGAGCCTAGTGACATCAGGGAGGTCTTGGGTCACTTAAAAATATAATCCAAGGAAAAATCATGAAAAAAATCGTTCTCGCTATCGCAGCGGTTACCGCCGTTGCTGCCTTCGCACCTGAAGCGTCTGCATTGCCTGTATTCGCACGTCAAACTGGCATGGCTTGTTCAGCTTGTCACTTCCAACATTTCCCTTTGCTGAATGGTTTCGGTCGCGCATTTAAGAGCGCCGGCTTCACCATGATGGGCGCTCAAGGCAAGATCGAAGGCGAACATCTGGATATCCCTAATGTATTGAATCTGGGCGTTTTCACAACTGTTGCTTACCAAACACAATCGAGCAGCGCAGGACAAGCAAATGCCGCACCTAAGTGGCTGGTTCCAAGCACCGGCGGTGAATTTTCAATATTCGTAGGCGGTCGAATCTCTGAATTCGCAGGCTTCTTGGCTGAATTGGGTATGGGCGGCGGCGGTCCAAATGCTGTAACTGGTACAGCAGCAGCACCTGGGGGCGCTCTAGCACCCGCTACTGGCTACACAACTCCTGGCGGCGGTGTTGCGTCATCTGCAAAATTGGCCATGTTGTTCCCAGTTGGCGATGCACGCGTAGGTATGGTCGCTTACTCTGATGTTGGTCAAGGCGCAGCATACAGCTATGAAATTCTGAACACCGGTGCAGTTGGCACCCACAAAATGATGGGTAACACAGGCCCATCCAATCAACACGTAAATGCTGCTTACGCCGCTCAATATCTGGGCACCAAGGGTGATGCATCCGGCGTTTCTTTTGTTGCTAACAACACCATGGGCTTTGTCAATATAGGCCGTTACGAATCAGCAGGTAACAACATGGTTGGCGGTGCAAACAGCCTTCCACTGACTTACGCTCGCGCAGCAGCGACATTTGATCTGGCCGGCTTCGATTCTGCAGTTGGTATCCAAAGCTTTAGCGGTTCGAGCATGGTTACCGGCTCCAATACCAAGGCAACGATCATCGACGGTCAAATGCAAGGTGAAATTGCAGGTTTCGCAACAGGTATTTACGTAGGCTATGGTCGCGCTCCAGCTGCAGTAGCAGTTAATGCTGCCGGCGCCAACATCCTGTCGTTTAATCAAAGTGCAAATGGAATTGCAACGACAACACTTAACGTTGCCGCCGAAATGGCACTGATTCCTCACGGAACAGTTCAACTTGCATTCCGTACTGCAACACGTGATGCTAACGATGCGGTTACTGCAGCCTCACTCGTGCAAGCAGGTGTCGTAGCAGGTAACTCTGCTAAGGATAATGCTGTTTTAGTTGGTGCAACATATGAACTGGCTCAAAACATGGGCCTGAGCTTGCATTACACCACTCAGTCTGGCAGCTACTGGACTAACCAAGTTAATCCACTTGGCAAGACCGCAACAACACTGTTGCTCGAAACAGCATTCTAATTATGAGTTGATTGCCCAAACCGCAATCAACGAATCGTTAGCATGATCTAAACAGGGGAGACTTCGGTCTCCCCTGTTTTTTTGTGCTAGGAATTGCAGTATTCCTTGGCTATAATGCACCGATGAAACTAAGATTTAACAGGGAAGTTCGGAAGTCCATCGCTGATGAGTTGAAGAAGGTTTCAACACTGGGTGGTATAGGTCTTGGTGTACTTGGCTATTCTATAAGCGCACCCGTTGTTTTGCTAGGCGCTTTCTTTTGGTGGATAGCTTGCAGGTTATCGCAACACTACTTCTTGCAATGGAGGATTAACATGACTATGGAAACGGCTGCTTTATTGGGTATGGGGGCTGTGCTTATATTTGGCCTAGTCGCATTGGTTTTTGCCTTTGTAGCAGGTGACGATAAGAAATCGGATAGTGCAAGGCAGCATCACGCATAATTCCCATGTAGGCTACATGTTGTTCTGGCCTGTGATAGGCCGTCTGTTCTTCTTAAACAAGAAGTTTGCTACACTGCGAACCTTAAGCAAAAAGGAGAAAATAATGAGCGTAGCTATTTTCGATACGCATGCCTACATCAAAAAAATGAAGGCGGTTGGTTTTACTGAGGAGCAAGCTGAAGTTCAGGCTGAAACGGTTGCTGATTTAATCAATGAGCGTCTGGTGACCAAAGCGGACTTGGACTTGCGCATCGCTGAATTGAAAACTGAGCTGGTGAAATGGATGATGGGAATTGCACTGGGACAGGTTGCATTGCTGGTTACATTACTCAAAGTTGGACATTGATTTGAATGGTGTCCACGAACGAGATAGCGCGTCTTGTTTAACTCATTCGGCAACAAATCGCAAAATCAAAAAGGGAGACTTCGGTCTCCCCTGTTTTTTGTGCTGTTTAAACAAGAAGTTTGCTACACTGCGCAACATTGTTATGTGAGGTACGTTATGCCAACGATCAGTATGTTTTACGGAATTTTCATTAAGATGTTTTTTGATGATCACGCACCGCCGCATTTCCACGTTGAGTACGCCGAATTCAAGGCTGTGGTGGATATCCAGAGGCTGGAACTTTCTGAAGGTCTTTGGCCGCGACGTGCGCAAGAATTGGTGCTGGATTGGGCGGAGTTGCATCAAAACGAATTGTTGAGTGATTGGGATTTATGCGCTGCCAAGCATCCGCCCAAGCAGATTCCACCTTTGCAGTAGAGGGATAAAGATGATGGAATGGGACGTTGTTGAATTAGCCACTGATTCGGATTTGAGTATGCAAGTACGTTTCGCAGATGGTACGCGGGGTAAAGTCAGGTTTGAACTCAGTCACCTCTTCGGCGTGTTTGAACCGCTGAAAGAACCGGATTTTTTTTGTCGCGCCTATTTAGATTCTGGCGTTGTAACTTGGCCGGGAGATATTGATATTGCTCCAGATGCGATGTACCGGGAAATCAAGCAGCACGGTCAGTGGGTGTTACGTTAACCCGTTTGTGAAGCAGATATTGGTGGGCGGTTGTGCTTGTTAAACAGGAAGTTTGCTACACTTCGTTGCGAATTATTGCATTGGTTTTTTAATTGTATTCCCTGTTATTGCCGTGATGTAAGCGCATTTCTGCCTGCGTTAAGTCTTCAGGTAAGCCTAGCAAGACGAGCACATCGCCTGCCTGTAAAATCATATCCGGACTCGGTTGTGCGCCGTTGACGTTATAACGACGCAGTGCCTTCGCTTCAATATTGAGCGCATCAAGTTCTGCCTCTGCTAAGCTGCGACCGACTGAGTATGAATCCTCTTTGAGCAAAATATTTAAAAAACGGGCTTGCATTGCATCGCTCCTGTCCAGATCGTCCGGCTCCGGATGCACATAACCGCTAAACATGGCATACCGCCGGGCCCGATTTTTTTGCACGTGACGAATGACCCGGTTAAGTGGCACGCCCGC
Organism: uncultured Nitrosomonadales bacterium; assembly: GCA_903861075.1. GTDB lineage: Bacteria > Pseudomonadota > Gammaproteobacteria > Burkholderiales > Gallionellaceae > Gallionella. Next base: position 17,766 of record CAIOSY010000170.1, on the reverse strand, counting down.
CAATAGCAGCGCTTGAGAGGCGAGCATGACACTGCCTTCGAGGACTTCCGCCACCACCTCGGCCGCCCCCGCATTTTTGAGTACATCCAGATTGCTGTCATCGTAAGCCCGCACGACGACAGGTAAGTCGGGACGAAGCTCTTTAACATGGCGCAAAATGGATAGGGCGGATTGTTTGTCCGAATAAGTGACGACTAACACCCGGGCCCGCATCAATCCCGCAGCCAGCAGCACTTCGCGTTTTGCAGCATCACCATAAACCACGCTTTTTTTGGCTGCCGCCGCCGTTCTTATTTGTTGAGAGTCCAGATCAAGGGCAATAAAACATAACTTTTCATCTTCGAGTATGCTGGCGAGTTTTTGTCCGCTGCGACCATAGCCGCACAAGATGATATGTCCGGTGCTGGCCATGCTTTTAATCGCAATCTGATGTATTTGTAAAGCGCGGTTAGTCCATTCGTCGGCTGAAAATCGTCTCGCGATTGCTTCACCATATTGAATTAAAAAAGGGGCTGCCAGCATGGACAATAACATTGTTGCCAGCGTGATTTGTAATGCCGCTCCTGATAACAGATGCGAGCTTTCGGTAAGCGTCAGTAACACGAAGCCAAATTCCCCGGCTTGTGCCAGACCGATGCCGCTGCGTAGCGCCACCCCCCAGTTTCCTTCAAGAATGCGCGCCAGTGCAGCCAATAGCAGCGCTTTGAGTAATATCAGCGCGGGCAGGGCGAGCAAAATCCAGCCAAAGTTGGCGGCAATGCTGGCTACGTTCAGCTTCATGCCTATGGTGATGAAAAACAGTCCGAGCAAGACATCGCGAAAAGGTTTTATATCTTCTTCAACCTGATAACGATATTCGGTCTCCGAAATCAGCATCCCTGCAACAAAAGCGCCTAGCGCTAAAGATAATCCGGCTGAGTCAGTCAGATATGCCAATCCTAGCGTAATAAATAAAACATTTAAGGTGAAAAGCTCGGAAGATTTTTGACCTGCCACCATATGCAGCCAGCTACGCATAATGCGCTGGCCGAATACCAGTAAAAGCAGCAAGACCAGTCCCGCCTTGAGTATCGCCAGTCCCAGTGTGCTGGCAATATGGTCAGGTTGAGAGGCTATTGCCGGAATAATGATCAGCAACGGGACAACGGCTAAATCCTGAAACAGTAATACGCCCATCATTTGCTGGCCGTAAGGTAAATTTAGCTCGGCGCGTTCTACCAGCATCTTGCTGACGATGGCCGTGGATGACATGGAAAGCAGTCCGCCTAAGGCCAATCCCGTACGCCAGTCTATGTCAAAAGCCCATGCAGCGCCCATCACGAGTAGCGTTGTGCTGAGCACTTGCGCGCCCCCCAAGCCAAATACCGTGCGTTTCATGGATTTCAGTCTGCTTAAGCTAAACTCAAGGCCAATACTGAACATTAGAAAAACCACCCCGAATTCGGCGAAATTGCGCGTGCTGGGGGCGTCGGGTATCCAGCCCAGCGTATGAGGGCCGATCAAAATTCCCACCGCCAGATAACCTAACATGACAGGTAAACGCAGGATGCGGCATGCCACGACTACCAGTACGGCAGTGGCTAATAAAATCAGTACCAGGGAAAGTGAGTTGTTCATCAAAGAGGTGTTTGGTCTAGGCGCTTTGATAATGCCGTACTCAGGCTCACTTTGCAAAGTATTAAATTGCAGGGATAAGTGATGAGTTACGACTGGCGTCTTGCGCTTACCTTGCTATAATGCACCGCATGAATAAAAATCACATCGCCCCCCCCCGGGCTCTTGAATTGGGTCGTCAGGTTCTGGATATTGAAGCGGCTGCTGTTGCAGCGCTCAGCGCGCGTCTGGACGATACTTTTTTACAGGCACTGAATCTGATCTTAAGCTGTGAAGGTCGTGTCATCGTAAGCGGCATGGGTAAATCGGGTCATATTGCACGAAAAATTGCGGCAACCATGTCCAGTACCGGAACGCCAGCCTACTTTGTCCATCCCGGTGAGGCGAGTCATGGGGATCTGGGTATGGTGACCCGTCAGGATGTCTTTATCGCGCTTTCTTATTCCGGTGAGAGTCAGGAGTTGATGACGATCGTGCCTATCCTCAAGCGTCAGGGAGCGAAGCTGATCAGCATGACCGGATTCCCGTCCTCCAGTCTGGCGCGTCTGGCTGATGTTCATCTGAACGCGGCTGTCGATAAGGAAGCGTGCCCTATGGGGTTGGCACCGACCGCAAGTACGACGGCGACTTTGGCGCTGGGTGATGCGTTGGCGGTTGCGCTGCTGGATGCAAAAGGATTCAGTGCGGAAAATTTCGCACGTTCTCATCCGGGCGGGAGTCTGGGACGACGCCTTTTAACGCAGGTGAGTGATGTGATGCGTACCGGTGATCGTATGCCTATGGTCGCGCAAGATGCCATGTTGAGCGAAGCGCTGATGGAAATGTCGCGTAAAGGTGTGGGTATGACAGCGATTGTAGATGAGCATCGGGTTGTTAAGGGTATCTTCACTGATGGTGATTTGCGTCGCACGCTGGAAAAGAAACTTGAATTTGGCAGTACCCCGGTGCGCGCCGTGATGTCCGCAAACCCTTGTTGCATTAGCGCAGACAGTCTGGCCGCTGAAGCGGTACAGTTGATGGATCAATATAATATCAATCAAATGCTGGTGGTGGATGAGCAGCATAAAATGGTTGGCGCGCTCAATATGCATGATTTGTTGCATGCGAAAGTTATTTAAGCCTAAACACACACCTGTTAATTACGACTCACCATTTAAGATGAACTGGAGATATTCATGTTTTTAAGTCGCGCTAAATTGATCCGCCTGGTCGCTTTTGATGTCGATGGTGTGATGACCGATGGCGGTTTGTTCTTGTCTGATTCTGGCGAAGAGTTCAAACGCTTTAATTCCCTGGACGGGCATGGCATTAAAATGTTACGTGCCAGTGGCATTGAAGTCGCCATTATTACCGGAAGAACTTCTCGTTGTGTTGATATGCGAGCTAAAAATTTGGGTATTGAACATGTCTATCAGGGCGTCGAACGTAAACTGGATGCGATGCTTGATTTGCTGGGTAAGTTGAATTTGTCTCGCGATAATGTCGCTTACATGGGGGACGATGTCGTGGATTTGCTGGTTATGCGCCATGTGGGACTGGCGATTGCCGTTCCTGATTCGCCTCAGCTGGTGCGGGATCACTCTCATTATGTGACTAAACTTGGCGGCGGGCATGGTGCGGTACGTGAAGCTTGTGAAGCTATCATGTCAGCTCAGGGGACGCTGGAGGCACAATTGGCACCTTATGTGAAATGAGATCAGCGGAAAAGTCGCGTTATTGGCTGCCTTTGCTGCCCTTGATTGTGTTGCTGGCATTTGTTTATTGGCTGGATCAGCAAGTGAAAAATGAAATTGCTGCGACGGCAAATAGTCAGCGTCACGCGCCGGATGGCATTATGGAGAATTTTAAGGCCACAACGATGAATCAACAGGGTAGACCGCGCTTTATTTTGCAGGCGCAACAGTCCAGACATTATCCGGATCACGATACGACGGAACTTGATGCTCCCTTCCTGACGCTGCTGGGAACAGAAGGGCCGCCGGTACACTGCAAAGGAATAAAAGGTAATGTTTCCAGTCGTGGTGAGGAGATCGTCTTTCGCGGTAACGTTGTCGTGCAGCGCGAACCTGTGGCATTACAGTCTGCGATGACGTTGCATACCGAATATCTTCGTGTGCTTCCTGATCAGGATTTGCTGACTACCCCTCAGGCCGTGACCTTGTTTGATGTGAATAATGTTGTTCATGCCGTTGGTTTGGAAATGGATAATAAAACCCGTATTTTGAAATTTCTCTCACAGGTTAGAAGTGAACATCATGCAAAATAGATTACTGCTGTTATGCCTGGTGCTGTTTTATAGTGCGCACAGTTTTGCTGAGCGCGCCGACCGTGATAAGCCGATTGATATTGATGCCGATCAGGCCATCGTTGATGATGCAAAACAAATCAGTACCTTTTTAGGACGGGTGGTGTTAACGCAAGGCACGATGGTTATAAAGGGCGATAAATTGCTTGTGGTTCAGGATAAGAGCGGATTTAAGCATGGCACGGCTTATGGGCAGACAGCCAGTTTCAGGCAAAAGCGCGAGGGTTTGAATGAATACGTCGAAGGATACGGGGAACGTATCGAATATGACACTCATTCGGATACCGTCGATTTTTACGTGCAGGCGCGGGTTAAGCGGGCTCAGGATGAAGTGCGCGGCGAACACGTCATCTACAATTCTAAAACCGAAATTTTTCAGGCGGATGCCAAGGGCGCTGCAACAACGGGTGCGCCTGTGCGGGTGCATGCCGTCCTGTATCCTAAAGCTAAAACGGCTGAGGGTGCGGATGTTCCTGTCGCGGTGGAGAAAAAATGAGCGAATTGCGCGCGGTTGGACTGAAAAAGAAGTACGGGTTGCGTACCGTGGTGCATGATGCCAGCTTGTCGGTCAAAAGTGGCGAGGTGGTCGGTTTGCTGGGGCCGAATGGAGCGGGGAAGACGACGTCGTTTTATATGATAGTGGGTCTGGTCTCAGCGGACGGCGGTAAGATTTTAATAGATAATCAGGATGTCACACGTATGCCTATACACCGGCGTGCGCGTTTGGGTTTGGGGTATTTGCCTCAGGAGGCATCCATATTTCGACGCATGACCGTCGCGCAAAATATTCAGGCGGTACTCGAATTACAGGATTTATCTGACGAAGATGTGGAGCTTCGTCTGGAAGCCCTGCTTCGGGATTTGAATATACAGGCGATAAGAAATAATTCGGCGATTAGTCTGTCCGGTGGTGAGCGTCGTCGCGTTGAAATTGCGCGGGCGTTAGCGACCAATCCGCGTTTTATTTTACTCGATGAGCCGTTTGCAGGGGTAGATCCGATTGCGGTTCTGGATATACAAAAAATCATTCATTTTCTCAAGGAACGCAATATCGGGGTGTTGATCACTGATCATAATGTGCGTGAAACACTGGGTATTTGCGATCGTGCTTATATTATCAATGCCGGAGCCGTAATGGCTGAAGGCAAGCCGGAAGAAATCATCTACAATGAGGGTGTCAGGCGAGTCTATCTGGGCGAGAACTTCAGGCTTTAGATGATGTGGCGCCCCGGAAAATACGATGAAAGTCTCTTTACAGTTACGTACCGCACAACAGTTAACGCTCACGCCGCAGCTGCAGCAGTCTATCCGTTTGTTGCAACTGTCCACGCAGGATATGCAGCATGAAGTAATCCGTATGTTGGATGAAAATCCTATGCTGGAATTAGGTGAGGATCCCGTTTTTTACCCCGATACCGCGTTTGCTGTTAATGACCGCACTCCGCAGCAGGTTCAGGATGAGCGTGAGCCAGATCGTGAGAGCGTTAGCGTTGATTCATTTGAGTTTAGCGCGGCAGGGCATGGTGTCGATGATGAACAAGCCTACCCGGAACAACCTGCACTGCAAGACAGTATGCGCGCCTGTCTGCACAGTCAGCTTGCGACCACGCAGTTAAGCGGAAAAGATCGGTTTCTGGTCGGTATGCTGATTGATGCGCTGGATGACAATGGTTACCTGGCGCAAGATTTGCCGGAGTTGGTTGAGTTGTTGCCTGCGGAGCTGGATATTGTACTGGATGATCTGGAAACGGCTTTGGTGCAATTGCAGCATCTGGATCAGCCCGGTTTGGGGGCGCGGTCTTTAAGTGAATGTCTGGGCTTGCAACTTAAAGCCCTGCCTGAAAAGATGGCGGGACGTGAATTGGCTATTTGCCTGGTGAGTGCGCATATTGATCTGCTCGCGGCACATGATTTTACTAAAATCAAAAAAATACTGCATTGTTCAGACGAAAATCTGCGCGCAGCACAAAATTTGATACTGGGATTAAATCCTAAACCCGGGGAGAAATTTGATTGGCGTGTTGCAGATTATGTATTGCCTGATGTGATCGTTGAAAAATACAAGAATAACTGGCGCGTGCGACTCAATGCCGAAGCGATGCCGAAACTGCGCATCAATCAGCTTTACGCCAATATTTTACAGCAGCGCGATGACAAGTCAGGCGCGCCGCTGGTCTCACAATTACAAGAGGCGAACTGGTTGATTAAGAGTCTGAGACAACGCTTTGATACGATACAGCGTGTGGCACAGGCGATTGTCGATCGGCAGAGGGCTTTTTTAGAACACGGTGACATTGCCATGCGACCATTGGTGTTGCGGGAAATTGCCGAGGAACTGGAATTGCATGAATCGACCGTGTCGCGCAGCACTACGCAGAAATTTATGCGTACCCCGCGCGGCATTTATGAATTAAAGTATTTCTTTGGCAGCGGTCTCGTCACGGAAAGTGGGGGTGTTTGTTCTTCCGCAGCAATCCGCGAACTGATTAAACAGTTTGTGGACGCAGAAGATACACGCAAGCCACTGACGGACGGACGCATGTCAGAAATCTTGGCGCAGCAGGGCATTGTTGTTGCCCGCCGCACCATAGCAAAGTATCGGGAAGCATTACATATCCTCCCGGTGAATCTCCGTAAATCACTTTAAAAAAAGGGGCACAAAATGAACCTACATATAACCGGACACCACCTGGAAATCACACCAGCTATTCGTGAATATGCGACAGAAAAGTTCAGCAAAATCAAGCGTCATTTTGATAATGTATTAGATGTAAACATCATTCTGTCAGTTGAAAAATTACTGCAAAAGGCCGAAGCGACGGTACATATCAGCGGGAAAACCGTATTCGTAGAATGTGCAGATGACAATCTGTATGCTGCGATAGATGCGCTGGTTGATAAACTGGATCGTCAGGTCATCAAGCACAAGGAAAAATTATCTGCTCGTCGTCACGATGAAACGGGTAATCTTGTCGATACCGAAGAATAAGGACAGCGGGCGGTAGCAATACCGTCCGTTTTTCAATTCATAGAATTTAGTATCTGATTTTAAAATATTCATGGCGCGATGGTGGCGCTGCAGGATTTATATTCGCTGTAGATAGATTTTTAATCCGGTCTGTCCAGCTTAGGGCATTACAAAAATGAACTTGATTAGCAAAATCCTGGTATCAAACAACATTTTGTTTGACACTGAATCAACGAGTAAAAAACGTGTGTTCGAGAATGTCGGCTTGTTGTTTGAAAATAAAATGCAGCTCGGACGTAGCCAGGTTTTCGATAGCCTGTTTGCTCGTGAGAAGCTAGGTTCAACCGGGTTAGGGCAAGGGGTTGCCATTCCGCACGGACGCATACCCAAATTGCGTGAGGCAACAGCCGCTTTTGTCAAAACGACTCATCCTATTCCTTTCGATTCACCCGACGGTCAGCCCGTTAATCTTATTTTTGTATTATTAGTTCCCGAGTTGGCGACCGATTTGCATTTGCAAATTTTAGGTGAGCTGGCTCAAATGTTTAGTGATACGGCGTTTCGGGACAGGTTAAAAGCCTGCGAGGATGCAGCCGGTATTTGCCAGTTATTCGCTCACTGGAGCAGCGTGGCATGAGTCAGGTTAATATCCGGCAGTTGTTTGAAGATAAACAGGCAAGGCTGGAGCTTACCCGTGTGGCGGGGAATGATGGTGTTGATCGCATCATAGACAGCGAAGCGGTAGAGGCGTCGAATCGTGAAATGGTTGGGCACTTGAGTTTGATTCATCCGAGCTGGGTGCAGGTTTTGAGTGAAACCGAACTTGATTATTTGCGTAACCTGAGCATAAATGACAGGGAAATCGCGTTTGAACAAATTGAACAAAATGGCACGACCTGCTTGATTGTGGCAGGTTCTGTCGCCATTCCGCCAGAATTGATCAGCTTTGCCAATCGCTCCCGAGTGCCGTTATTCTCTTCTTCCAAGCCTAGTGTGCATTTAATGTGGTTAATTCGCCATTATCTTGCCAAGGCGCTGGCTGAATCCACCACGCGCCACGGCGTCTTTCTCGATGTTCTGGGTGTGGGGGTAATGATTACCGGCGAGAGTGCGGTTGGTAAAAGTGAGTTGGGTCTTGAACTCATCACGCGGGGTGGCGGTCTGGTCGCGGATGATGTAGTCGAGTTGCACCGCATAGCGCCGGATACGCTGGAAGGAACCTGTCCGGAGCTGCTGCGGGATTTTCTTGAAGTACGCGGTTTGGGGATGCTGAATATACGCACCATGTTTGGTGAAACCGCCGTACGGCGCAAAAAAAGCCTGAAACTCATTGTGCATTTACATCGAACGTTAGAAGGTGAACTCTCGAAAATGGATCGATTGCCTTTGGTGGCGACGCATCAGGAAATTCTCGGCGTAAAAATAAACACGGTGAACATCCCGGTGGTAGCAGGGCGAAATCTTGCTGTGCTGGTTGAGGCGGCGGCGCGCAATTTTGTGTTGCAACAGCGTGGCATCAATACCATGCAGGAGTTTGTGAGTCGTCACGACTTGCTGCTGGCGGGGAGCTGATTTTGCAATTATTTCTATTAAGCGGCCTTTCAGGTTCGGGTAAGAGTGTGGCGCTCAAGGTACTCGAGGACGCCGGTTTTTATTGTGTCGATAATCTGCCCGCCGAGTTGCTAACGAGTCTGGTTGAATATTTGTTGTCTGCGGGATATGCCAAAATGGCAGTCAGTGTCGATGTGCGCAGCGCAAATAGCGTGCAAAGATTGCCAAATATTGTGCTGGACCTGATGCAAAAAGAACTGGCAGTTCATGTCATTTTTCTCGATGCCAAGACCGATACGCTGGTGAAACGGTTTTCCGAGACCCGGCGTAAGCATCCGTTGAGCGATGGGGTACGAACCTTGCCGGAATGTGTGCAGTATGAGCGTGAACTGTTATCGGATATTAGTAATATCGGTCATCACATTGATACCAGTGAGCTTAAAACCAATGCGCTAAGTCACTGGATACAGCAGTTTATCAAAATCGACAGGGCGAGAATTACCCTGTTGTTTGAGTCGTTTGGTTTTAAGCACGGCATTCCGCTCGATGCGGATTTTGTTTTCGATGTGCGCTGTTTGCCTAATCCTTTTTACAGTCCGGTATTGCGTCCCTTAACGGGACGGGATGAAGCTGTCATCGACTTTTTGGATAATTCCCCGCTGACTCAGGATATGTTTGCCGAAATAAGCGGTTTCGTGGAACGCTGGTTGCCCCACTTTATGGCGGACAGCCGGAGTTATTTGACGATTGCGATAGGTTGTACCGGCGGCCAGCATCGTTCTGTTTATTTGAGTGAAAAGCTCAGTCAGACTTTTCAGGACCGGCAACAGGTTTTGTTGCGTCACCGTGAGCTAGTCTGACGTGCAATACGTCAAAGCCGGCGATTGGTGGGTGCTGCTGGTGGCAAGTGTATGCCTCGTGATTTTTACGCTGAAAGTCTGGGGGGGAGAGCGCGCTGAGAAGGCCGTAATACGCAGTGGCGGCCATATTTTTCTCGAAACGTCGTTGTCCATAAATCAACAAATTGAAGTGCCCGGTCCTTTAGGTCTGAGCCTGATTGTGATTGAGAACAGGAAGGTTCGTATTGCCAAAGATCCGAGTCCCCGCCAATATTGCGTGCGTAAGGGTTGGTTGCAGCAAGCCGGAGAAATTGCGCTGTGTCTGCCTAATCAGGTGAGTGTCGAACTGGTCGGCAGCTATAAAAGATATGACAGCCTTAATTACTGAAAAACAAGGTGCAGGAAAAGCAGAACCTGAATCTCGAATTTTGCTACACGCCACGGCAGAAGATCATCATGTCGCGCGCATGGCGGCAGTGGCGCTTGGTTTGACAATTTTGGAAGGCGCGATTCCTTCTCCTTTGCCTGGCGTTAAGCCTGGACTGGCTAACATTGTTACGTTGATTGTATTGGCGCGCTATGGCTGGCGCACTGCTGTCTGGGTGTCCTTGCTCAGAGTGTTTGCAGGGAGTTTATTGTTCGGTAATTTTCTGACGCCGGGATTTTTTCTGGGATTGTCGGGCGCAGTGTTGAGCTTGCTTACCCTGGCATTGACACACTATTTGCCCTCACGCTGGTTCGGGCCGGTCACGCAAAGCGTGTGCGCCGCGTTCGCACACATCGCAGGACAAATGGCGGTGGTCTACCTTTGGCTGATACCTCATGCGGGCATCGTTTATTTGATCCCTGTTTTTGCAGCCGCAGCACTGGTGTTTGGTACCGTAAATGGCTTGATCGCCGCCCGTTTCATGGATAATGAAAAAACAACAACTTATCCGCAGATTACACGGATTACACAGATTAAATCTGATTAAACAAAGGCTTAAAAACTTATGGGGGATCCATTAAGTGTAAGCGTAAATAACGGTAACTGTTTAAAAATCTGCGTGAATCTGCGTAATCTGCGGACAATGTCTTTGAGTTTTACATCTTTGGAGGTTGATTTTTGTGAAAACGATTACGCTTGCTTTTACCGGTGCAACGGGTATGCCCTATGGTATGCGCTTGCTCGAATGCCTGTTGCAAAGCGGTCAGCGCGTACATCTGGTTTATTCTCAGGCCGCGCAAATTGTCGCGAAACAAGAATTGAATCTGGTTTTGCCTGCGCGTCCGCAGGAAGCTCAGCGTGTTCTGCTCGAACGATTCGGTGCATGTAGCGGCGAGTTACGTGTATATGGACGGGATGACTGGTATGCGCCTATGGCATCAGGCTCTAATCCGGGTGAAGCGATGGTGATTTGCCCGTGTACGATGGGTACGCTGGCTAAAGTGGCTGCGGGGATAGGCGATGATTTGATCGTCAGAGCGGCTGATGTGATGATTAAAGAAAAGCGCACGTTGATTCTGGCACCGCGCGAAATGCCCTTTTCCGTGATACATCTGGAAAATATGCTCAAGCTGGCGCGACTGGGTGTTGTCATCATGCCGCCCAATCCGGGCTTTTATTACCATCCCGCGAGTGTGGCAGATATGGTGGATTTCGTGGTTGCCCGTATCCTTGATCATCTTGGTATTGCCAATACCCTGCTGCCAAGGTGGGGCGAGGAATAGCGTCACTATTTTCCCGGCGGAAATATCATGCGCTTGCCACCGTGATTGCAGGCCGGGCGCTATGTTAAATAAGCTGCACTATTCATCACGGTACGCTCGCATTAAATCCTTATAAAGCCAATATCGCCACTCATTGTAGTTTTATCAGTGCATATTCCAAACTTTCCGCGAGGGCGTGCCAGCTCGCGTCTATGATGTTGGTGCTGGCGCCGACAGTCGTCCAGATATGCCCGCCGCCTTGAAAGGTGATAAGTACGCGAATTTGGGCGGAAGTGCCGTTGGCGCTGTCGAGGATGCGAACTTTGTAATCAATCAGGCGCACGGTTTTGAGTACTGGATAGGCATCAGATAATCCGCTGCGCAGGGCGCTTGAGAGCGCGTTGACCGGACCGTTGCCTTCTGCCGCAACAAACTTAACTTCACCTGCAACCTTGACCTTTACCGTTGCTTCTGACAATAAGCCCCGGCTTTGGCGTCGCTCGGTGATGACAAAATAATCGATCAGATCAAACGGGTGAACATAATCGGGACGTAATCGATGCAGCATCAGTTCTACACTGGCTTCGGCGGCTTCGAAGGTAAATCCTTCGTGTTCGAGATGTTTGATGCGCCCCAGTACGTGTTGTGCTTCATCGTTATTAAGATTGATTCCCAATGTCTGCGCGTGAAGCTGGATATTCCCGCGCCCGGAAAGCTCTGATACCACAGAGCGCATTTGATTACCAACGAGCTCCGGGTCGATGTGCTGGTAGGTGTCGGCGGCTTTTAAAATGGCGGCGACATGGATGCCCCCCTTGTGGGCAAAGGCGCTGTGGCCGATGTATGGCGCGTGGTTGTAATGTTTGAGGTTGACGACTTCGGCAATGTAGTGGGAGAGCGAAGTAAGCTCTTTTAATTGCGCTGGTTTGACGACGATTTTATCCATTTTAAGTTGCAAATTGGGAATGATGGTCGTTAGGTTGGCATTGCCCACGCGTTCACCGTAACCGTTGATCGTTCCTTGTATCTGTGTGCAGCCGCCACGCACGGCCGCTAGCGAATTAGCCACACCACACCCGCTGTCGTTATGGCAATGAACGCCTAACGGAGTATCCAGGTGCCGCCCCACCTCGCGCACAATTTCCTCGATTTCCCAGGGTAACTTTCCACCATTGGTTTCGCATAAAACCAGCCAGTTGGCGCCGGCATCCGAAGCCGCCTTTAAGGTTGCCAGTGCATAATCCTTGTTGGCGATAAAACCATCAAAGAAATGTTCGGCATCGAACATCACTTCGCGACCCTGTGCTTTCATGTAGGAAACGCTGTCCCGTATCATGTGCAGATTTTCTTCTAGTGTGGCGGATAAAACCAGTTTGACGTGGTAGTCAGAGCTTTTGCCGACCATGGTGACGACAGGGGTGGCAGCCGCCAGCAAGGCTGTTAAGTTGCTATCCTGCTCGCACTGAATATTTTTTTGTCGGGTGCGTCCGAAAGCGGCGAGTTTTGCACCGCCCAGGTTCAGCTTCGCAGCGCGGGCAAAAAACTCGGCATCTTTGGGGTTGGAGCCTGGCCAGCCGCCTTCGATATAGTGGAAGCCGAAGTCAGCCAGGCGGCGGGCAATAAGGAGCTTGTCGTCAACCGACAAAGAAATATCCTCACGTTGTGTTCCGTCACGCAAGGTTGTGTCATAAAGAAAGACTTGGCTCATGGCAGTTTTAACCTGGAATTAGATTGCTTCTTGTATGACTTCAAAATCGTGTGTTACCGCTGCGGTAGCGCCTAGCATAATGGAGGCTGAACAGTATTTTTCTGCCGAGAGCTTGATGGCTTTTTCGACTACTTCCGGCTTGATGTTGCGGCCCTTGACGACGAAGTGCATGTGGATTTTGGTAAATACCTTAGGGTCGGTCTCTGCTCGTTCTGCATTCAGTTCTACATAGCAGTCGGTCACCGCCTGACGGCTCTTTTTTAATATAGACATGACGTCGAAGCTGGTGCAGTCGCCGGCACCCAGCAGTAGCATTTCCATAGGACGGGGGCCCAGATTGCGTCCGCCTGCAGCCGGCGCCCCATCCATGAGGACGGCGTGATTGCTTTCGGTCTCGCCTAAAAATGCGACATTTTCGACCCATTTCACGCGTGCTTTCATTTTATTTCCTTAGGTTGAGTGTAGAGAGGATTTTGCCTGATACCAGAGCAGTCCGATTATTTCGTGGGCAAAGATTTTACTGTCACGCAGCGCATCGGCGCGCGGAATAAAGCTAAGTAAGTCTGTTTTGTAGCGTGTCGTGAAGGCGGTGGGTGCTTCTATAACCTCAAATCCTGCACGGCGAAAGGCGGCGGCTGAGCGCGCCATATGCCAGGCATGTGTGACTAGATAAATTTTACGGATGCCTTCTTTTTGTAAGGTGAGGTATGAGTTGTGCGCATTTTCAAACGTGTTATCGGAATTATCCTCTGTCCAGCGTACGGGAACGCGAAAATCCTGTTCTAGCGAGACCCGCATTTGCATTGCTTCTGATGCACTGTTACCCATGGGTTTTCCACCGCTGACCAGGAGTGGGAGCTGGAGTTCGCGTTGCAGTTTTGCGCCGTAGCGCAGACGTACCAGGGTTCCCGGGCTGACCGTATCCTGATGATCATATTCCGGGGCGAAAAAATAAGTGCCGCCCCCCAGAATGATAATGGCTGATCCAGCTTGAGGGGGTGTTGCCAATGATATAGTCTGTGACTCTAGAATATGGAGCGCGCCTTCAGCAATGTAGGGGGTGGACGCCAGCCAGAGCAGGATGGCCGAGCCGGTACAAAGCAGGCGGGCTGATTTCGGGTGGCGATAAAATAAACCAATCCCTGTGAATAATATGAGAAATATACTCAAGGGAGGTAGCATAAATGCGCTGATAAAATTGGTGATAAACCAGGACATGATGCGGAGCGCGAATTTTTAGAGTCGGTATCTTATTACAATTTGACATCTAAAGTAAAAAAGGGCGTTGTTTTTGTGGTTCAGCTTGTGTGACTAATCAAGTATCTATAAGAATATAAAATATTATTTGACAAGAAGGATGAAGTGAACTAATATTCTCGCCCTTCGAGGTTTCAATATAGATTTTAGGAATAGTGGCTATGAAAACATTTTCCGCAAAAGCGCATGAAGTCCAGCATGAATGGCTTCTGGTTGATGCTGCTGATCAAGTGCTAGGCCGTCTGGCAGCACAAATTGCTTCGCGTCTGCGCGGCAAGCATAAAGCAATTTACACCCCACACGTGGATACGGGCGATTTCGTCGTAGTCATTAATGCGGATAAATTGCGAGTAACAGGTAATAAAGCTGAAGCTAAGCTTTACCATCGTCACACAGGTTATCCTGGTGGTCTGTACACGACAAATTTTACCAAGATGCAAGGTCGTCATCCTGCTCGCGTTTTGGAAAAAGCTGTTAAGGGCATGTTGCCTAAAGGCCCATTGGGCTACGCAATGTTGCGCAAAATGAAGGTGTATGCAGGTTCTGCTCATCCTCATGAAGCACAGCAACCAACACTCATTAACTTGTTGAAGGCTTAATCATGACTGTCTCTTATAACTACGGAACAGGTCGCCGCAAAAGCGCGGTAGCACGTGTATTTATCAAGGCAGGCAAGGGCGATATCATCGTCAATGACAAGCCAGTTGATGTTTACTTCTCACGTGAAACAGGCCGCATGATTGTGCGTCAACCGTTGGGCTTGACTGAAACACTGGGTCAGTTCGATATCATGGTTAACGTATCAGGCGGCGGTGAAAACGGCCAGGCGGGTGCAGTTCGTCACGGTATTACCCGTGCTTTGATCGACTACAATGCAGACTTCAAGCCAGTATTGAAGGCGGCAGGTTTGGTAACACGTGATGCACGTGAAGTCGAACGTAAGAAAGTCGGTCTGCGTAAAGCGCGCCGCAGGAAACAATTCTCCAAGCGTTAAGCGTTTGGTGTCACAAAAACCGCCTTCGGGCGGTTTTTGCATTATGATGCCGATTCTTTTTAAACATTGAAAACAAGGGTAACGTGATGGTTAAAGTGGGCATAGTCGGCGGGACGGGTTATACAGGTGTTGAATTGTTGCGCTTGTTGGCTTTACATCCACAGGTTAAATTGCAGGTGATTACTTCGCGCGCCGATGCCGGTACGCGTGTCGATCAGATGTTTCCGAGTTTACGGGGCTTTGTCGATCTGCAGTTCGTTCATCCGGATGAGGCGCATCTGGAAGCGTGCGATCTGGTTTACTTTGCGACACCAAATGGTATCGCCATGCAGCAGACGCGTGCTCTGCTTGATGCAGGTGTCAGGGTGATTGATCTGGCGGCGGATTTTCGTTTGCAGGATATTGCCTGCTGGGAAAAATGGTATGGCATGAAGCACGCTTGCCCGGATCTGGTTCCTGAGGCTGTTTATGGATTGCCGGAAGTGAATCGTGAACAAATCAAGCAGGCTCGCTTAATCGCTAACCCGGGGTGCTATCCTACGGCAGTTCAGTTGGGGCTTATTCCTTTATTGCAAGCCGGTGTGGTTGATGCGGCGAATCTCATTGCAGATGCAAAATCGGGTGTGTCAGGGGCGGGTCGCAAGGCTGAAATTCCTGCACTGTTTGCAGAAGCAGGGGACAATTTCAAAGCCTATGGCGTGGCCGGACATCGTCATTTACCCGAGATTAAACAGGGTCTTGCCAGTGTTGCCGGCGCAGAGGTGGGTTTGACGTTTGTTCCTCATCTTACCCCGTTGATACGCGGTATTCATGCTACTTTGTATGGCAAACTTACGCGTGATGTAGACTTGCAATCCTTGTTTGAGCAGTACTATGCAGATGAAGATTTTGTGGATGTGATGCCGGCGGGCAGTCATCCGGAAACGCGTTCGGTGCGGGGTTCAAATCGTTGTCGCATCGCTGTTCACAGACCTCAGGGGGGCGATACCGTTGTGGTGCTGTCTGTCATTGATAATTTGGTAAAGGGTGCGGCAGGACAGGCGGTGCAGAATATGAATATTATGTTCGGTTTTCCTGAATCTATGGCGTTGAATGTGGTTCCCTTGCTGCCTTAAGCGTTTATTTAAACCATCAAGCATCTGCTTTTTAAGTGTTTTCATTAAAATTGAAGTACCATTACGAACTTGCGTAAAATAAATGGTTCATGCTAAGTGCTCGATGAACCTGAGCGCTCAATAGATAGAACCGGCGTTAAATAATTTTTAAGGACTAATCATGAATGCAATGCTTGATACCGCTGTAACAGAGACACAAGATCTGCTGGTGTTTACGGACAACGCCGCCGCCAAGGTTAAACAGTTAATCGAAGAAGAAGGTAACAGCGAACTGAAGCTGCGCGTATTCGTCAGCGGGGGCGGTTGTTCGGGATTTCAGTACGGCTTTACCTTTGATGAAATAACCAATGAAGATGATACGGTTCTTGATAAGGATGGGGTCAAATTGCTCATTGATCCTATGAGTTACCAGTATCTGGTCGGTGCGGAAATTGATTATACGGAAGGGCTGGAAGGATCCCAGTTTGTTATTAAAAACCCGAATGCGACAACGACCTGTGGTTGCGGGTCATCGTTCTCGGTTTAATTTCATTCGTGTTGCCATTGTGAAACAGGCCGGATAAGCAGCTTATCCGGCCTGTTTCACAACCGAAAACAGTCCTGAATTTTGTCTCACGAAATGCCTCAGGACGCGGTGTGAATAATACGACTTGTGCGAGAATTGCATTTTTCGGGCAAATAATTTTGCGATATATGGTTGATAGTGAGAAAGAACGGTTAATAAAATGAAAATCAGACAATTATCGAGCGGGGATGCAAATTTCAGCGTCGCATTGAGTGCCTTGCTGGCTTATGAAGAGACCGCAGATGAGAAGTTGGAAGCGACGGTGGCGTCTATATTGTCGGATGTGAAAGCCCGGGGTGATGTTGCGGTGCTGGACTACACCGCGCGATTTGATCGCTTGTCGCTGTCTGGCGCCGAAGAAATGGAATTGCCACGCGAGGAGTTGCGCGCCGCCTTTGAAGGATTGCCAGACGATCAGCGTCTGGCGCTCGAGGCCGCCGCCGCGCGTGTAACGCAATACCATCAAAAGCAGGTTCAGGCTTCGTGGAGCTATACAGATGCGGACGGCACACTATTGGGTCAGCAGGTTACGCCGCTGGATCGTGTGGGGCTTTATGTGCCGGGCGGAAAAGCGGCCTATCCCTCGTCAGTATTGATGAATGCCTTGCCTGCAAAAGTAGCGGGCGTGGCAGAATTGATTATGGTGGTGCCGACCCCTGATGGTGTCAAAAATCAGTTAGTGCTGGCAGCAGCCTATTTGTCCGGTGTGGATAGGGTGTTTACCATAGGCGGCGCACAAGCCGTGGCGGCTTTGGCTTATGGTACGAAAACAATTCCTAAGGTGGATAAAATTGTCGGCCCTGGGAATGCCTACGTTGCCGCTGCCAAACGTCGTGTATTCGGTGTGTGTGGTATTGATATGATTGCGGGGCCTTCCGAAATTCTGGTTATTTGTGATGGCTTGACTGATCCGGACTGGATCGCCATGGATTTGTTTTCGCAAGCTGAGCATGATGAGTTGGCTCAGGCAATTTTGATTTCACCTGATTTGGCGTTTATCCAAAAGGTGGCGGCAAGTGCGGATAAGTTACTGGAGCAAATGCCGCGCCGTGAAATTATCAAGACGGCACTGGAAACGCGCGGTGTCTTTATTCATGTGGCGAGTCTGGATGAGGCCTGTGAAATTAGTAATCGCATCGCTCCTGAGCATTTGGAGATGTC
>CAIOSY010000169.1 GCA_903861075.1 uncultured Nitrosomonadales bacterium | reverse complement strand
GATGCCGTTAATGTGGCTGGCGTAGCCGATACAACAGGAATGTCTGATTTAACCGATGCTGCCGAGGTGACTGGCGCAGTTGGAGTAACAGAAATATCCGATTTAACGGATGCCGTTAATGTGGCTGGCGTAGCCGATACAACAGGAATGTCTGATTTAACCGATGCTGCCGAGGTGACTGGCGCAGTTGGAGTAACAGAAATATCTGATTTAACTGATGCCGTTAATGTGGCTGGCGCAGTTGAAACAGGTGTGCCCGTTGCAAGACGGAAAGGCTGCAAAGTCTGCGTCGCAGTAGCGTTATCGCTTATTTTTCGGATGGAAGTGTTCGCGCCGGTTGTCAATGTGCGCGGGGCGGTATTTGTCTGGAATGCATGGCTTAAACGCGCATCGTTTATTTGACTGGTTTCAGCCGGTGTTTTGTTTGGGCGGTCTGAGGGGACAATCGGTGTAGGAATGGCGATGAGTTGTGGAGCGGGCAGCGTGGTATCTATCGTAGCCTGGGTCGTATCAACCGTAAGTGGGATGTCGGTTGTGTCGCTGTTTCGATTTGCATGAGGCTGAGTTGTTTCTTCCTTCACGGGCATAGATTGAGCCTGATGATCTAAGGCAATCATTTTTGGTGAGGGCGGCAGTATGGCCGTTTTTACAGAAACGGATTTCGCATTATTTTCGACGATAGGCAAGGGTGTCGTCATTTTTTCTTGCATATTAACGGGTTTTAATACCCGGGCCATCATAACGGCTGGATCGTGTCCCGCCGCACTCTGTGCGAGACTTGTTGCGACGGTGCTTTTTTCTGCAGAAAGTGGTGTGGAGCCTGCGACGATGGGACTTTTTTCTGTGGCAGTCTGTGTGGAGCCTGCTACGACGGGACTTTTTTCTGTGGCAATCGGTGTTGCGCCCGGACTTTTTTCAATGGTACTCTGAATATGTTTTGTAATCGATGGGATGGGCGAGTCGCCCCCCTGTGTTGTTTGACTGGGGTTCAGATTCCCGTTTAGTGATGAGGACATTGTTTTTTGGGTGTCAACAGCCTGTTGTTCAGGTGGTGTTGTGATCAGTGTCCCGGTCAGCCTTTGTGCTAATTGGGCGCGCTCTCCCCTGGTGTCAAGAGCGGCAGGATTTTGGGGTTGTAGCGTATTTGTATTCGATAACGCCTCAGTCGATTGATTTTTAATCGTATCAAGTGAGAGGGGGCTTGATTTTGATGGGAGTACAGTCGCCGTCAATTTTTCGCTGGCGGTATGTGCTGTATTTTGCTCGGATAAAATCGTTTTAAATGCAACCACTCCATTCGACACGCTCAATTTTGGCGCGTTTTTAAGCGAGGATTGATTGGTTGCCGTGAGGTTGAAATTTATAGTATTCATGATTTTAATCCCTTACAAGTAAGCAGATTTTTTTGATCGGGAAGCATATTCATCCATCATTTTCTGATCATGCTTAAGTTCCATCAGTTTGGAGCGTTGCTGTGCTCTATTTGCCATCACATCATAAGACAGCTTTTTCATCTGGCAGGACTGCCAAATAGCCAGTTGATTTTTAGATAAATTCAATAAATTGTCTACGGTCGCATTCTGGCCGCTAATCGCTTGATCTAACTTAAGAAGAAAACGTTGGTAGTTTTGTAATAGGTCAATAGACATACCCACGCTAAGTGCCTCATTATAACGAGTTAGATTTTCTTCGCGATAGTTTTTTAACAGTTCTAGCTGTGTTTTTGCCTCGTTTACCTGTTTATTTGCAAGCGCCAATTGCTCAGATGCTTTATCGAGTTCTCGTGTGGCGATTTTTTGTAACATTTCATGGGTTGCATTTGACATAGTGCTTACCTTTTAGGCTTAGATGGCTTCCGACATAATGAGATCAAGTTGACGGATACTATCGTCTAGTCCTGATTTTTCATCAAAACCCTGTTGCAGAAAAGCCTCGATTTTAAGTCGTTTATGAATGGCTTCATCTAAAATGGCATCACTGCCGGATACATACGCACCGACGTTAATCAAATCTACGCTGCGACTATATTTGGAATTAAGCTGTTTGAGCTTTCTGGCAATCTTTTGATGCTCGCTCGATGTGATCGTGTGCATGGCGCGACTGATGGATTGTTCAATATCGATTGCCGGATAGTGACCGCTTTCAGCTAGTGCACGATTGAGCACGATGTGACCATCCAGTATAGCCCGTGCTGAATCTGCCACGGGATCTTGTTGATCATCGCCTTCTGTTAATACCGTATAGAAAGACGTGATTGATCCACCGCCATCAACGCCATTTCCGGCACGTTCAACAAGTATGGGGAGTTTAGCAAATACAGAAGGCGGATAACCTTTTGTTGCGGGCGGTTCGCCAATGGCTAAGGCTATTTCGCGTTGTGCCATCGCATAACGGGTGAGTGAATCCATAATCAGCAAAACATGTTTTCCTTCATCTCGAAAATGCTCAGCAATTGTGGTGACGTAACTTGCACCTTGCATACGCATCAAGGGAGGGCTATCTGCGGCCGCCGCCACCACCACTGAACGCGCCAAACCTTCAGCGCCAAGAATATGTTCGATAAACTCTTTAACTTCGCGGCCTCGTTCACCTATCAATCCAACCACGATGACATCCGCTTCGGTGTAACGTGCCATCATGCCAAGTAACACGCTTTTACCGACACCTGACCCGGCAAACAAGCCCATGCGTTGTCCTCGACCCACAGTGAGCATACTGTTGATAGCACGGACACCGACATCTAATATTTTGGTAATGGGTGCGCGAGTTAAGGGATTAAGGGGCGTCGGGTTGAGTGAGGCGCGATGTTCTGCATTAAGCGGCCCTAACTCATCTAACGGGCGACCTGCAGCATCAAGCACCCGACCGAGTAGTTGATCGCCGACCGGGAGCAGGCGTGCGCAGCTGGAATGAATTTTTGGGGGTGATTTTGAATTGTCTCGCTTGTGAGGTAAATCCAGACTGTTGATCAATACGACTTTTGCGCCCGGTCGTATTCCCTCAACACTGCTTTGGGGCATTAACAATAATCGATTTCCGTCAAATCCAACCACTTCGGCTTCGACATTTTTGCCATCAGGCAGCGGGATGGTGCAGGCGCTACCAATAGGCCAATCCATGCCGACGGACTCCATAACCAAGCCGGTGACTTTCGTGATAATACCCGAGTACTCAAAGGTTTGGGTGTTGTTGATGATTTCGCTGCAATTGAAAAGATAACTTTCCCAGCCCGATTTCGTTGTTTTCTCAGTGCTCATGGCGATTTTCAACCCACTCTGCTGTTTGACCTAGTGACTCGCATATACGCTGCCAGCGCGTTTCAATGCGCGCATCAATTTGCTTGAAGGCAGTTTCAATGAGGCATCCTCCCCGGTAGATGTGTTCGTCCTCGATGATGAGCCAATTAATATGGGTAAGTTCGTTGAGTAAATGAATTTTAACTGTCTGGGCATCATCCGGATTTAATCGCATTTTAACTTGATTGATGTTGGACGGTAGCTGATTGGCAATCTCATTAACAACGGTGAGTATGGCTTGCGGGTTTAAATTTAAATGTTTTTTTAATATGGCATGCGCAATGTCAAGAGAGAGTTTTAAAATTGACATTGAAAAGTCATTTTCGGCAAGGTCAAGAGACTTGCTAAAAGCGCCTGCCAAATTTAACAAAGTGGCATTGTCATTGAGGATCGTCGTTTTTGACTGCGCCATGCCTGCCGCGTGACCCTCTATCAATCCTTGGGCGTAACCTTGCTGTATCGCTTGTTCCGTGCGTACTTTGATTTGTGCTTCTATTTCTTCATGCGTGAGTGCAGGTTCGGTCGGCTCTTCCTTGACGATGTGTCTGTTATTGAAAGAGGGCATCTCCCAGCGTTGGTAGGCGGTTTGTTTTTCTTTGGGTATCATCGTGTCTTAGACATATTTTTCTTCATCATTGCCCTTGCCGCCACGGACGACCTGGCCTTCATCGACCAGTCTGCGTATGACGGCCAGTATTTCTTTTTGTTGTTTTTCAACTTCAGAGAGTTTAACAGGGCCTTTGGTTTCTAAATCTTCTTTCATCATTTCGGCCGCACGCGTCGACATATTGCTGAATATTTTTTGGCGTATTTCTTCTGTTGCCCCTTTTAAGGCTATGATCAATACTTCAGATTGAACCTCACGAAGTATCGTCTGAATATCGGTATCGCTGATATTAATTACGTCGTCGAAGATGAACATTTCATCCATAATCTTCTGTGCAATATCTGTGTCGTACTCTTTAATCCCTTCCATAATGAGGGTTTCATTAGCCTCATTCATGAAGTTTAGAATTTCGGCTGCTGAGCGAATTCCGCCCATTTTCTTTTTGCTTTGGTTGCTGGTACTGCTCAATAATTTAGTCAGTACTTCATTGAGTTCAGATAAAGCGAGCGGTTTAACCCCATCTAAAGTTGCTATACGTAAAATGATGTCCTGGCGCGTGCGTGCAGGGAAATAACTTAATATTTCGCTGGCATGCTCAGGCTCCAAGTGAACTAAAATTGTGGCAATGATTTGCGGGTGTTCATTTCTAACGAGCTCTGAAACGGCTGCACCATCCATCCATTTTAAATTTTCAATACCATTCGAATCGCGGTTCTGCAAAATCCGGTCTATGAGTCCTGACGCTTTTTCTTCGCCCAGTGCTTTGTTCAATACCGACCGTATGTATTCGTCTGAATCCAGCCCAAATGCAGATTGCGTACCGGCCTGTGCCATGAATTCTGCTAAAACCTCGTTGACCTGCTCATGTTCTACGCTATTAAGCGTTGCCATGGTAGCCCCCAATTTTTGCACCTAACGCGGACCAAGATGCTTCATTACCGCAGCGGCTTCATTTTCACCTAGTGCCAGCATCAAAATGGCGGCCTTCATCATTCCGTCTTCATCAGCCATTATTTACCCATTCCGTGACGATATTCGCCACAATTTTAGGGTTGCTACTTGCAAGCGATTTTGCGTCATTTAGATTTTGCTCATAGGGCGTTATGATGGGGCGGGGTGGTTTATGCGGAATTTCAACCGCCGGGGGCGGGGTTTCAGATTCCGTGTCATCGGTTTGCTCTTCCTCAGGCTTTTTGTCGATAAATTTGGCTAGAATGGGTTTTATGACCTTTTTATACAGCAGGAATAGGACGATCGCACTAACGAGTAGTTTTAATACGCTCTTGGCCAAGTCGATGTAGTCGGGGTTCTGCCATAGAGGAATAGCGGGGACGACTTCTATAGGTGTGTCAACAAAGGCACTGTTGACAACGCTCAGTGAGTCGCCTCTTGCCTCGTTAAATCCGACCGCCTGTTTGGCTAATGCCTCAATTTCATTTTTCTCGTTTGTGTTTAAAGGGCGGTTGCTTACTTTGCCATTTTTGTCGGTCACTTGTTTGTTGTTAACGACGATGGCTACCGTGAGTCGCTTAATGTTGCCGGTTGATTTTTGTGTGTAGGTAAGTGATTTATTGACTTCGTAGTTGGTGGTTACGTTTTTTAATACGCCGCTATTGGCCGTGCCGGCAGCATCAGTATTGGGATCGCTCGTCAGCGGCGCCTTAGCATCCGCGGGGGGTTGGTTGCTAAGTGCGCCGGGTACGCCGCCCGTTGTCGCTCCTGAAGAGGTTTCATTACTTTGCTGGCTGCGTATGGTGCTTTCTTCGGGTTTTTGGTTGGGTTTATAAGTTTCGTCTGCTTGTTCAAGACTCGAAAAATCGACTTCCACATTTGCTTCTGCGTGCACATTCGAGGGGCCTACCAAGGGAGTAATAATGGTGACCGCGCGTTTAATGATGCTCTGTTGTAAATCTTCAATGTATTTAAGCTGGCTGGGGTCTAGGCCATTTAACGCCGCTTTCTTGCTGGTGTCTGATAATAGATTGCCGTTTTGATCAACCATCGTCACATTGCCGGCTGTTAATTCAGGCACGCTGCTGGCAAGTAGATGGACAATGGCGCTAATTTGTTGCTCATTCAAAGTGCGGCCTGGATGGAGATTAACCAGGATCGATGCGGTGGGTTTTTGTTGGTCGTGAGTGAATACGGATGATTTTGGAATAGCCAGATGTACACGAGCGGCTTGAACGGCTGTGATTGCCTGGATGCTTTTTTCCAGTTCGCCTTCTAAAGCGCGTTGGAAATTGACCTGTTCCAAAAATTGTGAAGAGCCAAATTTCTGATTTTCTAATAGTTCAAAACCCACATTGCTTGCTTTAGGTAATCCCATGGCCGCAATTTTCAGGCGGGTGGGATGAACGAGAGCGGAGGGTACTAAAATATTAGTTCCGCCATCTGCAATTTTGTAGGGTACGTTCATTTGCTCAAGAGCCGCCATAATGGCGCCGCCGTCCTTTTGAGTGGGATCAATAGAGAATAAGACGCGATATTCAGGTTGTTGATTCCATAGCCAAAATATTGTTACAGCCGTAATGATGCCAGCCACGACTAGGCCTAAAATTATTTTGCTATTGAGTGAGCTTAAATTCATTCTTGATGTCAGATTGGCGGCAGGAACAGTCTATTGTTTAAATCTTGTATGTTATTTTATGGTCATTTTACATTATCAAGGGTTTGTTCGTTTTCAAAATGCAAAATAGAGTGCTTTTAACTCGTTTATTTGATAATTGATGTGCTTGCATCAAAGATTTTTTAATATATACTACATTTTCAGTGGTCTACTGTCGTTACGTGATAATTGACCTTAACTAATTATGAAAGTCGCTATGAAAGTCGGCGGAATCGATTCCAGTCAAATACAAGCCATGCTTACGCAAATTCGGGCTGCATCTCAGTCTTCTGCGGGGGTTGGTGGTATTTCTGGCGTGAATTCGCTGCAAGGACTGGGCGGTGTTCAGCCGTCCTCTAAGGTTGAATCATCCACTAAAGTCGATTTTTCGGCAACCTTGAAAGCTGTATTGGCGCAAGTCAATCAAAGTCAGGTAAAGGCAGATGTCCTGGGGCAGAAGTTTGCGCTGGGTGATAATGGCGTGAGTTTGTCCGAGGTGATCGTTGCAGGACAAAAGGCGAGTATTTCCTTGCAGGCGACGGTACAGGTGCGCAATAAGCTTGTTTCTGCCTATCACGACATTATGGCAATGCAGATTTAAACCGCTTATCCTTTTTGCCCTTCCGTTTTACTCTTGCATATCAGTCTTCTTCTGGCGTTTTTTTATTTTTGCGATACGCCCAGTGCTTCCTGCTCTAACCGATATAACCACGACAAAATCTCGGCTACGGCGAGATAGAGTTCGGGGGGGATATGGTCATCCAGATCCACCTGCATCAAGAGTGAAACCAGTTCCCTGGATTCGTGTACAAATACCTTGTTTTCTTCTGCGCAGGCAATGATTTGCTCGGCGATCAAGCCCCGTCCCTTGGCGACAACTTTGGGTGCAAATTGTCCCTCAGCATAGGTGAGCGCAACCGCTTGTTTGAGTGGTTTAGTGTCCTGCATCACTGATGAGTATGGTTGGTATTCCCGTTTGCTGCAATGCGCTCGAAAGTGAGGCGCTGTTATCTTTGAATGCCTGTGTTGCTGCTGCATTATCAGCCGTAAATTGCACTTTTACCTGGCCCGCATGAAGTTGCAGTGTTGCTTTTACTTTTCCCAGATTTCCAAAATTAAAACTCATGGTGCTGGAGATTGAGGCGGGTTGCTCCGATTGTGTATTGTTACGCGGTGTCGCGTCATCTTTCTTTGTGATCCAATCCATGGTTTGCCCGGGCCATACTTCTCCCGTCCAATGTAATTGATTTTGGGTTAATACGTTGAGCTGTCTGGGTATCAGGCTGTTTGGGTCTACGCCGGGGGTGTTTTGCGGTTCCTGCATAATCTGCTCTCGTGTCAGCGTGCCTTTTAATAAATTTGTCAGGTGAGACTCATAGAAAAGGCCGCTCGTATTGACCGTGTGGGCGAGAAGTTGGGCTGTTTGCTGCGGTTGAGTGGGATTTATCGGTGTGGTGCTGAGAATGGATGTAGTTTTCCCTTGCTCACTGGGTTGCATTAACTGGCTAATCGAGAGCGCGCTTGTACTAAGTGTCGTGTTGGCAGTTGAATTAAGATTGGGTGTGGAAATGCCTGATAGTGCAAAAGTCGGCGTCGGTGTGCTGTTTAAATATTTTAAAGTGAGCGTCTCTCCCGGTGCGGCGGCCGAGCCCAGTTGCATTTTAAAAAGATTATTTCCTACTTTTACCTGGAGCGTTTGGCTGTCAACTCTTGCAAGTACTTGTGCGATATAAGTATCTCCGCTCTTGAACCCGTAATCTGCATTGGCTTGTGCGCTTGTAAGCGGGGACAGCGGCAAGATGCGCGAGGTAGGTTGATCGGTACTAGGTAGAACGGGAGTGGCGATCATAGTAACCTGGGTGGGAGAGTTAAATTCACCTCTGCGTGCGCATAGAAATTTTGCTTGTGAAACCGAACTTTATGTTTAAACTTTTTTATGGGCTGTTACGTTTTAACGTCGTGCCCGGTGAATGTTTAGCATGGGCAGGAATTGCTTTTGTGAGGCGGATTAAAACGATTGTTCTGTGGGACTATTAACCTGTCAATTTTCATTCGCCAAGGTTCTAAAGAGTTGCGAATTGCACGGTCGTTAGACATAATTATTTTAAGGCTGGCTAGTTTTCTTTGCGGAGCAAGGGCGTGTGCTGGTTCTGTGGCAATGCAGGCGGAAGCTTGGTTAACGTAGGACTGGCATTGTAATTCGAGTTCGGAAAGCCTGTTTAAATTGTAGTATTGAGCAGATAGTCTCATCTCGTTGCTGAGCGAGGCAACAGACTCATAAATATTTAACATTTCTTCGCTGATCATAATTCAACCCTCGGATAAGTCGTTAATTTCAGTAAGTTATAAGTAAAGCGACGGGGTAATAGCACCCCTAATTTCGTTTTAATCAGGTCAAAGCTAAAACGAATTAGCAGATATTCAACCGATAGGTTTTTTATGGCTCAATCTGATCTGCACACTGAATACGGGCTACCAAGTTTATGAATTTTTAACGGCAAGTTTTTTAGAAACTTTAATGAATTTTTAATTTAATTGGCTATTCAAACTCAGGAAAGAAAATTCTCAGTACAAGCGGCCGAAAGTCAAGGTGGCAGAGGCGTTCAAAAATATCATGTACTTCAATGAGGAGTATGTCAGTCAGTTTTTTCAAGCCTATCATGATCAACACGTAAAAAGGGGGCTTGCTTCATGCTACAAATCACGCGATATCCGGACGATGCCACACAGGCACTGCTGGAGCAGGCAGCCCAGGCCGATGGTTTATCGAAAAGCCGCTGGGTGTCTGAAATGATCTGTCAATACGCAACGCTTGAATGGCCACGGGAGTGCGCTATCAAGCCACGCTAACTCCAGTGTCCAGGTATACATCTTGAATTGCATTAAGCAAGGTGATGCCGTCTGCCATGGGTTTTTGAAATGCTTTTCTCCCTGAAATAAGGCCCATCCCCCCCGCACGTTTATTGATGACGGCCGTACGTACTGCCTGACGTAAATCGTCTGTGCCGGATGAGCCGCCAGAATTGATCATGCCTACGCGTCCCATATAGCAATTGGCCACCTGATAACGCACCAGGTCAACGGGATGATCGGATGTTAAATCACTGTAAACTTTAGGGCTGGTTTTTCCAAAATTTAGCGCGTTATAACCCCCATTGTTTTCGGCTTGTTTTTGTTTGATGATATCCGCATTGAGGGTAGCCGCCAGATGGTTGGCTTGCCCGGTCAAATCTGCGGAAACATGGTAATCGACGCCGTCATGTTTGAATGCCGGATTGCGTAAGTAAGCCCAGAGTACTGTCGCCATGCCTAAATTATGTGCATGTTCGAAGGCTTCCGATACTTCCTGTATTTGTCGTCTGGATTGCGCGGAGCCAAAAAATACGGTTGCACCCACTGCGACAGCGCCCATATCAAAAGCTTGATTGACGCTGGCAAATAATGATTGTTCGTAAATATTAGGATAAGTGAGTAATTCGTTGTGGTTTATTTTGACAATGAAGGGGATTTTGTGCGCGTATCGGCGCGAGACAGATGATAATACGCCGAGCGTAGAGGCGACGGCGTTGCAGCCTCCTTCCAGGGCGAGTTTAATGATATTTTCAGGGTCAAAGTAAAGCGGATTAGGTGCGAAAGAGGCGCCTGCGGAATGTTCAACACCCTGGTCAACCGGCAACAATGACAGATAACCTGTGTTGGCTAATCGCCCCTGACCGTACAGTGCTTGCAGGTTGCGCAATACAGCGGGTTTACGATCCTTCATGGCCACGACACGGTCTATAAAATCCGCTCCGGGAAGGTGCAGGGTTTCTTTAGGTATGCCGATGCAACGATGGTTTAATAAATACTCGGCCTCATCGGCCAGTAGGTGCGCTGTATTTGTCATGATCGTACTCCTTTAATTGTTTTGCAGAGTTTACGCTTGTTTTTATGAATCTAGACAGCTGATTTATAGATATAAATCAGATTAAACTCTTAGGGTGGCTGAGGCTTTTCTGAGTTTGGTCAGGAGAGATAATAATGCTCATGCAACAGCGTGTATAATTTGAAAAAATTCATTATTGTTTTAGATTTAATACTATGCCAGCTATAAATTCGGTTATCGGTACCCCTTTGAGTGCTTCTGCAACGCGTGTCATGCTGCTGGGTAGTGGTGAATTAGGGCGTGAAATCATTATTGCTTTGCAACGTTTAGGTATTGAAACGATTGCAGTAGATCGTTATGTTGATGCGCCCGGTCATCAGGTAGCACATCGTGCCCATGTCATCAATATGGCAGATGGGGAAGCGTTGCGTGCCTTGATTGAACTGGAAAAGCCGGATTTAATCGTTCCGGAAATTGAAGCGATTGCGACGGATATGTTAGGACTGATAGAAGATGCGGGCCTCGCTCGCGTCATTCCTACGGCACGTGCAACCCGGCTTACCATGAATCGGGAAGGGATAAGACGCCTTGCCGCAGAAAGTCTGGGTTTGCCTGCTTCCCCTTACGAATTTGCGGACAGTCCGGAGGCGCTGCGCGCTTCGGCAAACAGAATAGGCTATCCCTGTATCATTAAGCCAGTGATGTCTTCGTCGGGTAAGGGGCAAACCAGGGTGGATGCGCCTGATCAGCTTGATGCCGCCTGGGCGTATGCGGCTAGCGGCAGTCGGGTGAATCAGGGACGGGTGATTGTCGAGGGGATGATTGATTTCGATTATGAAATAACTTTACTTACCGTGCGTGCCATGGGTGAGGACGGTCGGATTGAAACGCATTTCTGCTCACCTGTCGGTCATGTGCAGGTCAACGGCGATTATGTGGAAAGTTGGCAACCGCAAGTGATGACAACAGCGGCGCTGCACGCTGCACGCGATATTGCTAAAAAAATCACGGATGACCTGGGCGGTTTAGGTCTGTTCGGCGTGGAATTGTTCGTTAAAGGGGATGAAGTTTGGTTTAGTGAAGTCAGTCCCCGTCCGCATGATACCGGTATGGTCACGATGTGTACGCAAGTGCAGAATGAATTTGAGTTGCATGCCCGTGCTATCCTCGGTCTGCCGGTGAACACGGCGTTGCGTCTGCCGGGTGCTTCGGCCGTAATTTATGGTCAGATGGATGAAAAGGGAATTGGCTTTGCCGGTGTGGCTGATGCCTTGCGTGTACCTTGTAGCGATATTCGTTTGTTTGGCAAGCCTGAATCCTTCTTGCGTCGCCGTATGGGGGTGGCACTGGCGACAGGCGTTGACACCGATGAGGCGCGTGCGCGGGCAAAGTTGGCGGCCAGTTTGGTTAAGCCCGTTAAATTATGATAACCGGCTTGCATCATGTGACTTTTTTAACGGCTGATTTGTCGCGTGCACGGCTGTTTTATGAAAGCCTGCTTGGTTTGCAAGTGGATGCCACACGACCTTCAATGTCTTTCGACGGGATCTGGTATCACGCAGGTCGTGGGCAGCAGATACATTTGATGGTTTTACCGGATGTTGAAGCCGGTTTGTGTCGGCCTGCGCATGGCGGGAGAGATCGTCATGTTGCGCTGTGTGTGTCGGATATTGCCGTGCTTAGGAAGCGATTGGATGAAGCCGGTTTGGTTTATAGCGTGAGTTCATCCGGTCGCGCGGCTTTATTTTGTCGGGATCCGGATCAAAATGCACTCGAATTTATTGAGGTGCGTTAAGGATGTCGCAACTTACCCCTCAAGTCTGGTA
Organism: uncultured Nitrosomonadales bacterium; assembly: GCA_903861075.1. GTDB lineage: Bacteria > Pseudomonadota > Gammaproteobacteria > Burkholderiales > Gallionellaceae > Gallionella. The sequence goes on along the minus strand of CAIOSY010000169.1, from coordinate 436 downwards.
TCACTCTGTCTGTGAGCAGTCGGGTTTTGTCTGCGATGCAGCCCAACTGGCAGCGATCGATGAGTTGGCGTGTTTATGGCAACAACTGGTCGAGTTTAAAGATAAGCGTGAACAGTTTTTAGGACGCAGCCTGCGCTGTCCCGATGTGCCAAAAGGGTTGTATATTTGGGGCGGGGTCGGGCGCGGTAAGACTTTTTTGATGGATGGTTTTTATCATTGCCTGCCCTTTAAGCGTAAACGCCGCCTTCACTTCCATCATTTTATGGCTGAAGTGCATCAAGAGATGCAACGTCTGGCTGCATCGTCAGATCCGCTCATTGCTTTAGCCGACCGTATTGCACAGGATACTCGCCTCTTGTGTCTGGATGAATTTCATATTGATGATATTGCCGATGCAATGATACTGGGTCGTTTGCTGGCGGCGCTGTTTAAACGG
>CAIOSY010000168.1 GCA_903861075.1 uncultured Nitrosomonadales bacterium | reverse complement strand
TTGGTCAGCAAACTTATTTTGTGCTCAATAATTTGGCTTTAGATTTTAAAAGTTCAAGGTTGAAGCTAGAGCAGGCATTCTTGCGGTTCTAACAGTCAACTCGCAGTCATCGACTGGAATTCGGCCATTGCCGACCGTCATGGACAATCAGATATAGCCAGAAATGAATGACCGCTTAGTGGGGGCTGATTAAAGTAGCATTAGCCGATGTGTGTCAAAGGCACTTCTAATTCACTAAATCTTGGACAGTGAAATTTTAGTTTACGGCTAAAAAATCTGATTGTTCATCAATTTTTAGCTCAAACTCTATCGCGCCGATACGAAAGAAATCGAGCCAGTCTAAATCGAAATGATCGTAAAGTTGGTGGTACGTGTAACAGTGATGTTCGTCTGAAAAGCATTGGCGGTCAGCATAGTTGTTATCAGTAAAACCGAATCCCCAATCATTGTAGTCCTGATGCATGCTTTCAATTTGCATCAGGATATTATCATCCTCTTCCTCATATTCTGGATCGTTTTCACGCAAATAAAAAGTGATAACATAGTCAAAATTAAAATCCTGCATCCAGTCAGATGGATCGGCGACTCGTGTTTGTAGCTCCTTCAGTTTGGCATCTAAAATTGGCAGATATTTGTTTTCAAACTTATGCAGCAATTGATTAAATGACATGAGCCGCGCCTTTTCTTTCGAGTTCAGCGATTCATAGGTTGTGTATTCAGTATTTAAAGCGTGCTCATGCCAGGCACGGATATTTTCGTAGTAGCTTGATTTAGAGATAAATTTCATGATGTTATGGCGTTGTTTAAATGAACGTAAGCAAGAAATTTCTGTCGGTTATGTATTTATCCCGGTTGCTAAAATGGTAACGCGTAATTCATCGCCCATCGCTTCATCAAATACCGGACTGGATATTGTGAAAATTGAGTCCTCTGTGGCTGATTGAATGCGCCGGAGTACAGTGTCCAACTCTTGCATTTGTAACATGCTTGCCGTGATAGTGACGTACACCCAACGAGCGCTGGATAATTCTGCTGCACCTGATTGCATAATTGCCTGTTCAGATGCTTCACTTGCACGGTCAACCCCTGATGCTAGCCCTGTGCTCACCACCCCCAATCCCGTATGCGACAGGAGTTCGGACACTTCATCATAGTCTAGATTTATTCCTCCTTGCCCACTAAGACCTTCTGCAATGCATGCCACGGCTCTCATCATTAAGTCATGGGGAGCGCCCACATGCTTCTGAGTGCCATGGTCAGGCTGCTCCATTGAGCTGGAGTGGGGCACGATAATCAGGCTGTCCACATGCTCAAGTAATACTTGGATGCTTTCATTGAATTTAATTGTTCGCGTTTCTTCGGGTGAAGATAGTTGGGTAACGACCGCTACCGTCAAAATTTTCAACTCGCGAGCGGCCTGTGCGACGATGGGCGCAAGTTCATTACCCATTTCGGCAATAACAAATACCAAACTTACATCGCCAATTAATTCCTTGATTCGTTTGTAATTAATATTTATCTGGCGTTCATCGGCGCATAATTTTTTTAAAAATATGCCTTCTATGTGTAGATGGGTTGGTGCCTGAGAACGGCTGAATACCTGTGCGTTGCTATCAATGACGGCAAACTCAGCATATCGCAAGCCGTTTGCCATCATGTGATTGATTGCTTCTCCACCACAATCACCGATACCGATTACTTTAAGAGCTATAGTTTGAGTTTTGTCTAAAGTTTCAAACATGATCAACTCTTTTGTGTATTGGTTGTGGAAAACATAACATATTGATCTATTTGAGTTTTCAAAATTATTCAGTGGTGCTTTTTACTGTTGATATTACCGCGAGCGCAATTTTTATCCCGCCTTTATGTGACGGTTCAATTGACGAGATCGGCGAATAATCCATCGCTTCATTGCACACAGTGCGCAGGTCAATTACCGGCAACTTGAATGCCACGGCTTCTTGTAAAATAATGTCGTTAAACAAGGCGATTGCCGATTTTTCTTCACGTCCAAGTCCTGGAGACGAGTTGTAAATGGTGCATACTGCAACAGGCACGTTGGCCGCGACCACTTGTTTGAGCATCGCGTGATATTCCTGGTGGAAATTATTTCGAGCGCTGTCGAGACGATTCAACGCCTCTAAATTATTTCTAGCCATGCCGAGATGATGTAAAGCCGATCCTACGCGGCAGAGCGGGCT
>CAIOSY010000167.1 GCA_903861075.1 uncultured Nitrosomonadales bacterium | reverse complement strand
TATATGCCTCGTATCATGTATAATTATTACATGAGCGATTACACTATAAAATGCAAGAGCAACTTGGATGTTGTTTGTTCTTGCCAGTACCACGTTATAGTGTGCCCTAAGCATCGGTGTTCGGTATTGGTAACGGAAAAGGATAGTAACTTGAACACATTACACTTTATCTCAGGCCTACCTCGCTCGGGAACTACGCTTTTATCGGCGATTTTAAATCAGAATCCTAGATTCTCTGCCTCTATATCTGGGCCTGCTGCACGAATAACCAGGGCGGTCATCAGTGAAGCTCAAGCGCAGGGCGGCTATCGAACGCAATGTCCTGAAGAATTACGAAAAAAACTAATCAAGAACATGCTTCATACTTATTACCAGGATTCTAACTCAGTTGTATTTGATACGAATCGTGGCTGGCCTTTATTAATGCCTGTTCTTTCCGATTTATATCCAGAATCAAAGATGATTATTTGTGTACGAGACGTGCCGTGGGTAATTGATTCGTTTGAGCAATTGCTCCGGAAAAACCCTTATTCGTTATCGAGCTTATTTAATGGGGATGAGGGTATAGATGTCTATGCTCGCGCCAATACCCTGCTGCGCTCCGATAGAACTGTCGGTTTTGCGCTTAATGCGATTAAGCAAGCTGTTTATGCATGCAATAATGACAGTATTTTACTGGTTGAGTATGATCGTTTGTGCCGTGATCCCAAACAGGTCATAGGTGATATATATAAACATATCGCCGAAGAGGAATTCGCTCATGATTTTGATAACGTAGCCTCTGCCCATGATGAGTTCGATCAAGATACCGGCTTGAAAGGGATGCATACAACGCGAGCGAAGGTTGAGCTTATTAAAAGGCAGACGATATTACCACCAGATATTTGGCATGCAACTGAAGGTCTATCTTTCTGGAAACAGATTGAACAATCGCAGCAGCTTAGCCGCAAGTCGTCAGGCTGGTAAAATGTCGATGAATCGCCGTAATTTTCTAAAATTCGCTGGTGCGGCAGCTGGTTTGGCAGGTCTCAACGAATCTCCGCGAGAATCCCCTCGCTTTAGTCATGGGAAGAGTTAGAAATACGGTGGCCGGTGGCGCTTCCCACACCCTCGCGCTGCGTTCAGACGGGAACGTCTTTGCTTGCGGGTATAATTACCGCGGACAACTTGGCATTAACAGCACAACCAGCCAACGCACGTTCAGCCAGTCCCTCGGTATATAAGCAACTAAAACAAAAGGGGCATAACTAATGCAAGCACAATTCTTCCCAGCTAACGGACTGGTATTTTCGAATGGTTTGGCACTTTCGATGAGCGAGCTAAATAAACCGTGGATGATTGAGGCTAATACTGTTGAAACATTAGCGATCTCTGACTGCCTCTGTCGTATTGATGGGCTTGAAAATTTCTATCATGTCATTAAGGAGCTTTGGCGAGTGGCTAAAGCTAATGCAATGATTGAGATGTGCTTACCACACCCGAGACACGACATATTTATTAGCGATCCTGAGTATGTGCGCCAAATTATCCCTGCAACTTTGCAGTCATTTAAACGTAATGACTGGCAAAACCCTCTCCCGCAACGACTTGGTGTCGATTTTATTGTTCTATCTGTCGAAGTGGTACTTGACCAGCATTGGCGAACCGCATTTGACTCTGGCGCAGTTACTGAGGCCGATATCGCCCAAGTTGCACAGCAAGCTGCAAATGTCATTGAATGGCAGAATATAACATGGAAAGTTTGTAAAGATATTTCGGTGATCGATGATGAATTAAAAAACGATGCAATAGGTCGGAATGAGCCTGCTAACCCTTATGGCATGACGTCATCGATGTTAGCGCAATTAATTGAGCAAAAGGCAAATTTGAATAATATTGGAAAGACTGAAGAGGCTAAGACATTGGCTTCTTTTCTGAAGAAGGCTGGAAATATGGCGTTGGTAAGCGAACATGCAAATTAACAATTCAGTTCAAATGCGTGACAAGCTCTGCAATGACTATCCGAAGCAAATTTGGTCCAATGCTGAGCAAGTGTTATCCATGGAATTCAACCCTGAAGCGTCAGCTGCATCAGGTCGAGCCGCTACTGAAATGGAGATTTGGCCGAATGCGTTAATGAGGTTAAATGAGGCAGTACGTTCTGGGGTTACGGATTTGCAAACTTTAGATGCTTTCGGTGAAGCTGCTTATCGCTCTGGCGCTGCAGAAGCATTAATCCCTTTCAAAGAGTATTACTGTCAGCCAGAACTTGCTGTGCATTTTTCTCGCGCTTTATTTATGCTTGGACATATTAAAGCAGCCGAAGATCATTTGGCATTAGCCAGGCCGTCAATGCTTGTTGATTCAATGTCTGCTCTGTTGAAAGCGTCGCAGGGATATAGGCTGGAAAACTTGCAGCCTATGGTCGATGTGGCAAAAAAACACCCTGGCCTTGGCTTTTCGGATTTCTGGAAATCTGTTGGGGCGATTGCTGAGTATTTGGGTGAGCCTGTTTTAGCACATAAAAGTATTCAACGTTCCATGCAATTAAATTGGCGCAGCCCTGAAGCGCATTTTAATTATGCCATTTATTTAATGAACAAGGGCGACTATCGCGCAGCTTGGCGTGAGTACGATTGGCGTATGCACCCAGATATTACCAAAAACTGCTTTTTGTCTCCTATCCTGTTGGATATACCGATCTGGTTTGGAGAGAGATGCACAAAGCAGCAACGAATACTGTTTGTTCTTGAACAGGGTCTTGGCGATCAGATATGGACGTTGCGATTCGTTCGTATGCTAGAACAAGATGGAGCGACCGTTGAAATTGTTTGCTGTGAAGATTTGCGAGCGCTGATTAATTGCAATTTTCCTGAGCTAGTAATACATGATAAAGGATTAATTGGTCGTGAGGAATATTGGACGAGTGAAAATCCGAAGCCAGATTACTGGGTTCCAGGTTTTTCAACAGCAGGGCGGTTGTGCGTTAATGAACCAGATGGGAATATGGGTTATTTAACGCCGGACTCCGTAGTAAGTTCTTCTATACGTGCCTCGGAATTATTTTCAAATGCGGCAGCAAAAGGGTTGCCGCTAAAGGCTATTGTCTGGCACGGTAATGTCAGCACATCTTATATGCGCACAAGAGCGTATTCTGTTGCAGATTTTATAGCCAAAAGCGGAGTTATGGATGCGCCTTCGGTTATAGTCGTCATGCAAAAGGATATGACTGAGGAAGAGTTATTCATAATTAATCAACTCGCAAATGATCACGGATGTTTTGTTGTTAATCCCACTCAATCTCTCATCACGCTTAATGAGACCGCAGCATGGCTAGCTTTATGTGATGAGCAACATGTTGTAGACACGTCCGTAGCTCATTTAGTGGGTGCGCTTGGTTTGCCTGGCACAGTATACGTCAAAAATACAAGCATTTGGCAATGGCACGCAGATAGCAATGGGCATGCGGTCTGGTATGGCTCAGTTCGAATAAGCGTTGCTGATGTAACGACTGGCATTACTTGGGAGTCTGTTGATACTGGGGGAATTTTAGCTGTGAAAAATATAAGCGATGGCGAAATTAAACCGACTGTTGATGCTGACTATCCAGTATGGAATGTACCTCGTATGGCGGGTGGATCGAATATTCAAGAATTAAACTCCATTTCAGGGCTGAAAATTAACATGGGTTGCGGGTTCAACCAAAAAGTCGGATATATAAACATCGACAAAATGGCTGAGTGCAACCCGGATCAGGTTGTCGATGTTGAAGGGATATGGCCGTTTGATAATGATTCTGTTGCATTGATAGAAGCATCGCACGTTCTGGAGCATTTGGGAGAACGAACTGAGGTTTATTTGGGAATAATGAAGGAAATATACCGTGTATGTATGAATGGCGCGATAATAAATATCACGGTTCCTCATCCTAATCACGTAGCATTTCAGTCTGATCCCACTCATGTCAGACCAATTACACCGCAAGGGTTACAGTTATTTGATAAAGCACTGAATCGCGAGTGGATTGAGAAAAAGTATGCCAATACGCCGCTTGGCATCTATTGCGATGTGGATTTCGTCGTGATTGAAGCTGTTCCGGTGATGGATGGCAGATGGGCGGAGCAAAGCATGTCGTTGCAGGAGCGTGAGTTTGCGTTGCTGCATTATGCAAATAGCGCAATGGAATGGAAAATTGTTTTAAAGGTGAGAAAATGAACCGTCGTAATTTTCTAAAATTCGCCGGTGCGGCAGCTGGTTTGGCTGGGCTTAACTCTGCGCTAGCATCGACTTGGCAGAAAGTCGGCGTCGTTGTACCTGGGCAGAATTGTGTTCGACTTCCTATGTCTAACGGACGGGTTAGAAATACGGTGGCTTGTGGTGACTACCACACCCTCGCGCTGCGTTCAGACGGGAACGTCTTTGCTTGCGGGTATAATAACCGCGGACGCCTTGGCATTAACAACACAACCAGCCAACTCACGTTCATCCAGTCCATCGGCATATCCAATGCAATTGCGGTGGCCTGTGGCTACAGCCACACCCTCGCGCTGCGTTCAGACGGGAACGTCTTTGCTTGCGGGTATAATGGCTTCGGGCAACTTGGCGCTAACAACACAACCAGCCAACTCACGTTCATCCAGTCCATCGGCATATCCAATGCAATTGCGGTGGCTTGTGGT
>CAIOSY010000166.1 GCA_903861075.1 uncultured Nitrosomonadales bacterium | reverse complement strand
TGCTTAAGGCTTCCGATGCAGGCTTGGATACCGGCGGCATTGACGTTTCTTCGCTGAACTGATCTTCTGCGTCGAAGGACTTCGGCATTACCTTGGCGGCTTGTTCGGCTTTGTCCAGTTCGGCGTTGGCGTAAATCAAATCTAGACCAGAGAACTTGCTATTGGCATAGTCATAGGCGGCATTCCAGGCGCCTGCTAGAGTGGTGCGTCTGACCAGTTCCGTGACTGCTTTTTGGATATGTGGGTTGATCATGGACAGATCTACCATTTTGGGTAGCTCGCCATCATCGACACGACGGGCAGTACCATTAAGTACCGTGCCATCATGCATATCGTCTAAGCTTTTGCCGTCCATTTCCTCAGCGGCATAACCGCATTCCTCAGGAAAGGCAGCACGAAGTGACGCCGCTTTACCACATTTGCCTAACTGGCCTTTGGGGCGTTTGATCCACATAGCAGTGGGTAACTGAGAATACTTACCACCCGACGTGCTGTAAGCTTCCTGCCAGTACACTTCTTCTGTGAAGGCACAGCGCCGACCACCGACTAGCCGATAAACTGTCACCGCCACCCATTCAGGAAAAGTCACCGTGATGGTGCTTTCCTGCCAAGTGTCGTTATCGTCTTTAAATTTTCCGGTAAAGGACTGAGTCACATCAGGCCCCCAGACCGGTCTATCCATGCCCGCCCAGAGGCCGGTTCGGGATGCCGTGGTCTGAATTTCCATAATCGAAGGCCAGACGGTTTCGACACTGCGTCCCAAAGCGGCACTCCACATGGGCACTACATGTACGGGTTTTTTAAAAATATCCAGCTTGCGGGCCTTACAGTAATCCAACGCCATCATGATGGCTTCTGGGGTTTTGGCCGTGGGGAAAGTGACTTCGGTCAGCACTTTCCAAGATTGCTCAGATAGACCATAAACCTGATTGGCTTCAATAGGCATCGGCAAGTTGCGGGTTTTTTGAGAGTAGTTTTTAGATGAATTGCTCATTGCGTTTCTCCTTGTAAAAAAACAGAGGACGCAATGCCCCTATGTGGGAGTGCGTCCCCAGAGGGTTAAAAACCGGCACAGCAATAGCTGTAACGCCAGGGTTGTCAGTACTGAGTTTGCATTGACAATCATCGGGCTTAACGCACCCGACACGTTGATGAATCTCATCCACGCCGCTTAAAAGCGGAACGCCGACTAAACGTCGGATCAAGCCATCCCGAAAGACGGCATGAAGTGTTTGGTTTTAGTTAAAAGTAATACGACTCGGAAAAAAGCTGAGTAAAACAAGTCAGCTCAATTAGTCATTATTGAAACGGATAGCTATACATCGGTGTCTACAAAAGATCGTTAAAACGGCTATTTTTTGTAGGTTTTGACAGATAAAAAAACGTAGCATCGGCCATTATTCAAGCAGCTTTAGAGGAAAAGGCATGGCAGATAATACCGAGCAAGCAAAGACCGTTCGTCCGGCGATTAGTCGTCCGGTATTTGAACGCAGTATCAAAATTCAAAGCGAACAAGCGATTCGGGTGATTCGTCACAGTTATGGGCGCTTAATTCGGTCGCTGTATGCGATTGATGTTATCTTGCGGATAGTGGGCCAAGAGCAGGCGATTGATGATATCGAGGGCATCGTCAGTACCATGATCGGGGACTGCGCCTTACAGTTACAGCAGGAAAAAGCTAGGCTCGACAAACTTTGTGCCGATAACGGTATTGCAGAGTCACCGCGTTATACTCATCCCACAGATTTTAAAGCCCGCATCACTTCGCCGCAGATTGCCCAATTTGTAGAATTGATCCGTTTGCTGGATCAGTTGATGATTGCCATGGATACCTTGTGGCTGTGTCAAATATTGACTAACAAGCAATGCTCAGTCGCGAGGTACCAATGGCAACAGCGCTTACACCGATTAGCTAGACGCATTGTCTCAATAGAGCAGCGGGCACATCAGGCGGCTTATGCCCAAGGGCGAGGAGAGGACGTTCGCTTAGCTAGAGAAGAGTCTGGATTGATGGCTGAACCAGAGGCTATGTCGGAAAACGACAATGAAGTTAGTGTAGCCAAGGAAATGGATGTTTTTGCAGTAATACGCTAAGTTGTCAAACAGCATATTCTATGGCGATTCTGTAACGCCGTCTGATTTAGGTAATAAAATGAGTGTGTAAATCTTTATTGCAGGAAAATGTCATATATGACATAGTTGAATGCGATAAGCTAACCTAAGGGATTCAAAGATCAAATTTATGAGTC
>CAIOSY010000165.1 GCA_903861075.1 uncultured Nitrosomonadales bacterium | reverse complement strand
TAATCAGGCAGGCTTACAGAGGGAAATACCGAATTTTCTGCCATATAGCGGCCAGTCGTCAATGACTGCTTAGTCTCGTGACCTGCACTTCAGGTCTAGTCGCGGTGAATATCAGCTGTACTCACTCAAGCGGGATGTCAAATATGACTACAGACTCGTTATTTCAATGTCAGATGAACAGCCATATCTGAATACTGGCTCAACACGCCATCGGTAGTCAGTAAATAGGCCGGCAATGACAAGGTTTGTGATATTAACAAGCGGTCGAACGGATCTCTGTGATGCCAGGGTAAATCAACCAGCGCATAGCAATGCTCGCCTATCACTGGCAGCTCTGTAAAGCCGGTATCAATGGCAAGCTGATGAATATCTTCAGGATTAAAATCAAAATTTGCACGATTTAATGACCGTTTGATAGCCACTTCCCAAATGCTGGCGGAACTGAAATAAACCGTATTGTTCGGGTTCGCCAAATTCGTAGCCACTTTATTCGGCAAACGCTCAGGGGCTAACAATGCCGCCAATAATATATTGGTATCCAGTAAATAAACGTGCGCAGTCATTTAGTTTGACTCAAACATATCGCTAATTGGCGCAGTCTCTAAATGATCGAAGTACTCAGGAAAAGTGAACTGCTGCTTTCCCAAGCCCAATTTTCGCAATGGTTTGTTACCGCTCGCCAACGCAACTAAACGCGCCACCGGCTTACCTGCACGAGCAATCACAATCTCCTCGCCAGCCTCCGCCTGATCGACAAATCGAGAAAAGTGGGTCTTGGCTTCATGGATATTAACGGTTTGCATGTACACCTCGATTCTATTGAGTGGACTAATGTTAGTCCGAATAAGTGTTTTTAACAAGAATTTTGTACTTCAAGCAAGCGGCACGTTCAACATTATATTTTATGAGGGGGCGTTGAGCGGTTTTACGCACTCGACGACTAGTTTCATCTAAAATGAGGATGGGCAAAAGATCTGGCTATTATTCTAGAAAAGAGTAAATTTTGAGCATCGAAGAAACTAAATCTATGCATATTACCCCTGTCGGCAGCAATATCTTTGTCGACTTGGGGTTTGAACCTGAAGAAGCAGCAAGACTTCATGCTGAAACAGATCAAGCCATTTCTGAAAAGTTGAGCTTATTTGGGGCGGTGCGGGCTGTAAAGGCGAACGTTTTAGCAATAGGCTTCTAGCCTCGCTTCACACACCCGGCAATAAACTCCGCGAAAGGCACAATGTTGTCGGGGGCTTGCAGATTTAATCGTGGCGATATACTGATCACAATCTTCGACTCGTATATCCGTCTATGAAGGGTGCACGGGTTGCACTACACCAACGTATTTATAGATGGTGGTGCGCGATACTTGATACCGTTTAGCAACTTCCGTAATCTGTATTTCGGGGTCACGGAGTAGCGCTTTTATTTCGCGCACTTGTTTTGCATCGAGTTTTGGTTTTCGGCCTCCAAGCCGGCCACGTGAACGCGCGGCGGCCAAACCGGCGCGCGTCCGTTCTCGAATCAAGTTACGCTCAAATTCTGCCAGCGCGGCAAAAAGGTGGAATACCAACTTGCCCGTCGCACTTCCCGTTTCAATCTTTTCCGTTACTGATTCGAAAAACACACCACGGCTCTCCAAGTCCGTGATGATTTTTACAAGGTCAGGCAAGCTGCGCCCCAGACGGTCTAAACGCCACACGACAAATGTATCTCCTGTCCGTAACGCCCGCAGACAGTTTATCAGTTCTGGTCGATTGGAATTTTTTCCGCTGGCCGTTTCTTCGTAAATTTGATGACAACCGGTTTTAGTGAGTGCGTCACGCTGCAAATCCAAGTTTTGGTCGTCAGTTGATAACGGTTAATGCAGTTCCGCCCAATGGTAACGCTTTCAACTGGAAGGACTTCTACATTCGCCTCCTGACTGGGCAAAGCGAACCTCTGCTTGATAGAAAGCTGCTTGTTCCAAGGCAAGCCTCACTATTCCTTGATCACCCATTGGAGGCTACATCCTTGCAGAGATCAACCACCGATGCTTTGCGTCGGTCAATGGAAGAATATCTCCGTCTTCGAAAAACCAAGTTCCTGATCATCGACGAAGCGCATCACCTATTCCTTACTGGTAATAAGCAAAAGCTGGAATGCCAATTCGAAAGTTTGAAATCGCTAACCATCGAAACGGGGGTCACCATTCTACTTGTTGGCACTTATCGACTACTCGACATCCTCGACCAGAGTGGTCAGCTCACACGCCGTAGTCAGGTTGTAAATTTTCCACGATATGACATGCGAAAAAGTGAAGATCTAAAAAACTTTCGCAAAGTGCTCGGGTATTTGGAGCAAAAGTTAACGGTTTTTCCTCTTCGGTGGTATATCGAGGTTTATCGAGCATGTTCGGAGCACATGTGTACCCTTGAAGATCACTGTCCCTATTGCGGCAAGACCCAGCCATACATTCCCCGGTTTCCGGATATCGGTATTTGCGACAACTGTCGTAAGCCACTAGCTGGCACACGTCCTCGTACAGATATTCCGCGATTTCAGTTGTGGGTGCATATTCTGGAGCAACGTGAACACCCATTCTGGACGAACGTGAACAGTGATTCTGACGGAACGTGAACAGGGATTCTGTTCGAACGTGAACACTTTTTACCCTTCACCAGAATGGGTGTTCACGATGCCAGAATCCCTGTTCACGATGCCAGAACGATGCGTGATTTGTGCTGGAACTTAACCTGTAAATGCTGGAGCATCCCTGAGTTTTGGAGATGTTA
>CAIOSY010000164.1 GCA_903861075.1 uncultured Nitrosomonadales bacterium | reverse complement strand
CGGCTGCTGACGCTCAGGCAAAAAAGGATGCCAAGGCAGCTCAGTTGAAGGCGGAGCAAGATGCGAAGGCGGAAGCTAATCGCGTGAAAGCCGAGCAGGATGCAAAAGCTGCTGCGGATCAGCAGGCTGCAGATGCCGCCAATGCACAAGCTGCGCAAGTCGCCGCAGAGGAGAAAGCCCGAGTAGACGCGGATGCAAAAGTTGCCAAGTTGAAGGCGGATCAGGAAGCAAAGGCTGAAGCCGCACGAGTAAAGGCTGAAAAGAAGGCTAAAGCGGCTGCTGACGCTCAGGCAAAAAAGGATGCCAAGGCAGCTCAGTTGAAGGCGGAGCAAGATGCGAAGGCGGAAGCTAATCGCGTGAAAGCCGAGCAGGATGCAAAAGCTGCTGCGGATCAGCAGGCTGCTGATGCCGCCAATGCACAAGCAGCACAAGCCGCCGCTGAAGAAAAAACACGTGCTGAAGCCGATATCAAAGTGGCTAAGTTAAAGGATGAACAGGATGCAAAAGCGGAAGCAGCGCGTGTAAAGGCTGAAAAGAAGGCTAAAGCGGCTGCTGATGCACAGGCTAAAAAGGATGCTAAGGCCGCTCAATTGAAGTCGGAGCAGGAAGCGAAGGCAGAAGCGGATCGCGTAAAGGCTGAGCAGGATGCAAAAGCCGCTGCAGCGCTACCCGTTGCAGATGCAGCCAATGCACAAGCTGAGCAAGCTGCTGCTGAAGAGAAGGCGCGTGCAGAAGCTGATGCTAAAGTTGCTAAACTGAAGGCTGATCAGGAAGCGAAGGCGGAAGCCGCGCGTGTAAAGGCTGAAAAGAAGGCTAAAGCGGCGGCTGATGTACAGGCTAAAAAGGATGCCAAGGCCGCTCAATTAAAGGCAGAGCAGGAAGCGAAGGCGGAAGCTAATCGCGTGAAAGCCGAGCAAGAAGCTAAAGCAGTTGTGGAACAGCAGGCTGTCGATGCTGCTAATGCACAAGCGGCGCAAGTTGCTGCAGAAGAAAAAGTACGTGCAGAAGCTGATGTGAGGGTAGCTAAGCTGAAGGCTGATATTGAAGCCAAGGCGGCTAAAAAGGCAAAAGCTGCGGCCGATGCACAGGCTAAAATCGATGCAAAAGCCGCGCAAAATAAGCCTGAAGCCGCGATAGAGGCTGCGCCAGTTGAGCCTAAACCGTAGGGTCAGTGCGATAGCCGGATAAGTTATTGCCGGTAGAAAATAGTAGTATGCAGAAACCCTCTTGCCTTAATTGGGAAGAGGGTTTTTTTATTGAGGTGGTTTAATGTATCATACAAAAAATCACATCCTGTATGCCGCTAGCAAGCGTTATTTTGTGTGACACCGGTCAATGTGATATTTTTTCATCAGACAAAATAATTATTAGATTCAGGGAGGCGTAGATGCATCGTAATCAGAACGAATGGGTGATACTGGGGATTACACTCGAAGGTGAAGCATTCACCTATCCAAACTGGCCTGAACGCCTTTTCGGTATGCTGGCGATGCAATCAGACTGCAATCGACTTAGATACTCCGATTACCTGCTGCCGACCCATATCGACGGATTGCCAGCTGTGGTGTTGAATGCTGAGCTAGAAAAAGTTGATCCTGCAGCCTACAAGCTGGTGCGTCAGTTTGCTGAAGAGAATCGCCTTAAAGTGCGTTCAGGAAGAACGTCAGAAGCATCTTCAGCCACAGGTAAGCATCCCGCCCTGAATGTGGATAGACGCGATTTATGCGAGCGTCGCGGTTCATGATATCTCTGCTTGTAGTTTTGTGAATTTACTCAAATCGTTAGCGACGATCAGCGGTTTGACGCTGGTGTCGCGGATATTAGCTTTCGCCCGTGATGTATTGATTGCCCGCGTTTTCGGTGCGGGGATGGCGACGGATGCGTTTTTTGTCGCCTTCAAGTTGCCAAATCTGTTGCGTCGCCTGTTTGCCGAAGGCGCATTTTCGCAGGCTTTCGTACCCATTTTCGGTGAATACAAGAATCGTCGCGGAGAAGAAGAAACTAAGCTGCTGGTAGATCATGTCGCCTCGATGTTGGCGATTATTCTGTTTGTCGTGACATTGCTCGGTATCGTTGCGGCGCCTTTGCTTGTGTATATCAGTGCGCCCGGATTCGTAAAAGACGCGGACAAATTCCAACTTACTGTGCAATTGCTGCGTATCACTTCACCCTATATTTTCTTTATTTCACTGGTAGCGGTCGCTGCCGCTATCCTCAATACCTACAACAAATTCTGGGTGCCGGCCTTTGCGCCTATCCTGCTTAATATTTGCTTTATCGGCGGGGCGCTGTGGTTGGCACCCTATTGCAATCCTCCTATCATGGCGCTGGCTTGGGCGGTGTTTGTCGCCGGATTTGTGCAGCTGGCTTTCCAGATTCCCCTTCTGAAAAAAATCGGCATGTTGCCAAGCTTTCGCTTTAGTTGGACAGATACCGGGATGCGCCGTGTTATACGTCAGATGGGGCCCGCCATCTTTGGTGTGTCGATTGCGCAGATTAGCTTGATTATTAATACCATTTTTGCATCCTTTCTGGCGGCTGGCAGTGTCTCCTGGCTGTATTACGCAGATCGTTTAATGGAGTTTCCTTCCGGTGTGCTGGGCGCTGCATTGGGTACGATCTTGTTGCCCTCGTTATCCAAATGCCACGCCAGCAATGACACGGCGGAATACTCTAAATTGCTCGATTGGGGCTTACGCCTGACCTTTATGCTGGCCTTGCCGTCGGCCCTCGCACTGGGTGTAATCGCCGTACCTTTGCTGTCTACCTTCTTTCAGCGCGGTGCCTTTGTGGCAAATGACGTGCTGATGACAAGTCATGCGCTGGTCGGCTACAGCGTTGGACTTATCGGCATGATCCTAGTCAAGATACTCGCGCCCGGCTTCTATGCGCGTCAGGATATCAAGACGCCGGTTAAAATCGGCATTACTACACTGATCGCGACCCAGATAATGAACGCGCTGTTTATCGGCTGGATCGCCCACGCGGGGCTAGCTTTGTCCATCGGCTTGGGAGCTTGTTTAAATTCGGCAATTCTCTTCTACTTTTTGCGTAAAAAAGACATTTATCATCCCGAGCCCGGTTGGATGAGTTATTTTGTGAAGCTAGGCATCGCTATGCTGGCTTTGACCCTGACCCTCTGGTTCGGTATGGGTACGCAGGAGAGCTGGCTGACGGGGGCAGGATGGACACGTATCATTCGCCTGAGCGAGTTGGTGTTAGGCGGGGTATTTGTCTATTTCGCGGTATTAGCCGCATTGGGATTCAGACCTCGCGATTTTTCACGACGTGCAGTGGGCTGATTAAAGGGAAAAAGATGAGTGATTATTCGTATAACGTAGAAGAAGCTGATTTTGAGGACTTGGTGGTGGTGCGTTCTCACCAATTGCCTGTGTTGGTGGATATCAGCGCAGATTGGTGTGCGCCTTGCAAGGTGTTGGCGCCCTTGTTACACAAGCTGGTCGCAGAATACGATGGCAAGTTCTATTTGGGGATAGTAGATGCCGACGAGAATATGCGTATTGCCGGACGCCATAAGGTGCGCGGTTTCCCGACCGTCGTCGCCTACAGCCGAGGCGAAGAAGTCGGGCGTTTCCACAGTTCACAGACCATGGGTTTTTTACGTGAGTTTATCGATGGCGTGATCGCTAAGCATCAGTCGTAGTTATTTGTCGTTCAGCAATCCTTGTTTTGCGGCCACAGGCCGAACTTCAGGAAAATACAGGGATTTGAACACGTTGCCCACATTGGTAGACCACGGCAGGCCGTCACTTCTACCCAGTTGCTGCCAGTATTTCATGATCTCTTCATCATAGGTATCCACCGCCGCCGCATAGCTTGTTGCGTTATAGCGTTCATTGTGACGGAAGGTGGAAATGTCCAGACGCGGCTTGAGCGGCATATCAACCGCAGCATGTCCCATGCACATGCCGACCAGCGGAAAGGTGAATGGCGGCAATTCGAGTAAGTCTATCAAGGCTTGCGGGTCGCGACGTATCCCGCCTATAGGTACCATGCCTAAACCTTGTGCGCGGGCGGCTGTCATCAGATTGCCCAGCACGATACCCGCATCGACAGCGGCCACGCCAAATCCTTCCATGCTCTCCTGTATCGTTTGCGTATAACCTGCTTTTTCAACACCGATGCGCGTTTTGTTAAAATCAACGATGACGACGATGAACACCGGCGCCTGGGCTATCCACGGTTGTCCTCCTGCAATTTCCGAGATACGCGCACGGCGGACTGGATCACGAACCACCACGACTGAAATTTCCTGAGCATTGATGGATGACGGGCTGCGCCAAGCCGCATGGATGATTTCATTCAGCATTTGTTCGCTAACAGGCTGCTCGGTATAACTGCGAGTGCTTTTATGCGCCTGCATCAATTCGATGGTTTCGTTCATACTATACCTTACGTTCAATTTGTTACGGCGCGTTTGGCGAGAATGTGTGCGGCCAGTCGTATGTCGGTGTTGAGAATGTGATTGATCAGCCAGTTGTTGAGGAAACTCAGCAAGTCCTCACGTGACATCAGTTTGCCGGCCTTGATCCCGTCACGTACGGCAACGACGGTTGCAGAAAATTCACGGTGTTGCCGCAAATGTGTTTCGGCGTCTTCTTCGCTACTGGTGGAATAATCGTATTCCTGCATGAGTTGCTCTTCGGTTTCGAAATGATACAGCGCATAACTGAGTAGGTTACGGGTAATTTCATCGAGTATTTCCGCATTAACATGGCTGGTCAGTCGCGTATTGGCTTCATTGATGCTGTTGACCAGTATACGGTGCTGGTCGTCCATTTCGGTGACGCCGGTAACCAAGCTGTTGCTCCAGACGATTAGTTCGTGGCCGATCATAGTTTTGCTCCATTGTATGCTGTTGGGTAGTTATACTTTTCTGAGATGACGCTGCGCAAATTGCTAAGCAGGTGTTCAAATTCATCTTGCAGTTTGGTTAATTCGGCTTCGAGCTCCTCTACAGGGTTGCCGTCACGCTGTTGCTGGTACAGGCGTGCAGCGCACTGGTGTATACGCTGATGGAGTGGTTCGATCGATTTGAACCATTCCTGGTTGCCAAATTGTCGTTCACCTTCCCCTCGATACCAGTGACTTAATCGGCAGCGCTGGTGGTCGCGCAACTGTTCCGAATTGGTGTCCCCGCTTGATAGCAACAGGTTGATCCAGTGGCGGTGATTGGTTTCCGCCAGTAGTAATTCAAAATAGTCCCGAGTAGGACGCTGCGCAAAGGCCAGTTGCCATAGCGGGTCCGGTGTAAATGACTTGACCCAGGCCGGGAAGCGATCTGCGGGCATGGGGTGGGCGATACCGTAGCCCTGCATCAGGTCACAACCTAGTTCCATGAGCATCAGGATGTGATCGATCGATTCAACTCCTTCGGCAATCACCTTGTGCCGGAAGGAATTTCCTAGTGCGATCACTCCGCTGACAATGGCCAGATCTTCAGGATTATGCAGCATGCCAAAGACAAAGCTTTGATCGATTTTTAAGGCGTCTACACGCAGATGTTTTAGGTGTGCCAGCGAGGAATAACCTGTGCCGAAGTCATCGATAGAGATATGTATGCCCAATGTACGACACTGGCGTATGGCTTCGGCCACCACATTGATGTCTTCCAGTACGGCAGTTTCAAGAATTTCTATTTCCAGACGGTTAATTATTTCCGTGTCATAGTCCAGCAGCAACTCATTGAGACGCTCTGTGAAGCGGGGGTGATGCAACTGGCGCGCCGAGATGTTTACGCTGACTGGCAGATCGATGCCCATAGTGCGCCATTCGGTCAGTTGCAAGAGCGCCTTCTGTATCACCCATTCGCCGACGGTGATGATCAAGTCATCGTGCTCTAGCAGCGGGATAAATTCTGATGGGGATAGAACGCCCAGAATCGGATGATTCCAGCGTATCAATGCCTCCGTGCCGATGACTTTTCCTTGTCTGCAATCGACTTTAGGCTGGTAGTAGAGTGTGACCTGTCCATCGGTCAGTGCCTTTTCGATGCGCTTGAGCGTGGCCTGATTGGCTAGTTGTTGATTCTGCTGGCTGGGATTAAACAGCCGGTAACAGTTTTTTCCCGCCAGCTTTGCGTCATACATGGATTGATCCGCATGACGCAACAGCAGGTCCGGTGTGCCTCCGTCATTGGGGAATAGCGTGGCTCCTATACTGGCGGTGATGCGGGCAATCTCCCCGACCACTGAATAGGGGTTGGCGAGTGAATTGATGATGCGTTCGAGCAGTTGTTCGCATTCGCTGACTTTTTTGAATCCGCCTAAGATGAGGGCAAATTCATCACCACCAAAACGCGAGGCGGTATCCGACTGGCGTAGACATTCCTGTAAGCGGTGCGCGACTTCGATCAGCAGTTGGTCGCCGGCCTTGTGTCCCAACTGATCGTTAACTTGCTTGAAACCATCCAGATCGATCATGCACACCACGACCAATTCAGAATAACGACGGGCGTGTGATAAAGCCTGTTCCATGCGATCGGTCATCAGGCGGCGATTGGCTAAACTGGTCAGTGGGTCATAAAATGCCAAGTGCTTGATTTCATTCTCATATTTTTTTCTGTCGGTAATGTCCCGACTGGAGACATACAGACATTTTTTACCGTTCAACTCTATGCCGACGGCACTCGCTTCTACCTCAATCAGACTGCCATCACGGCGCCGGTTGACTGTTTCGAACACCCCGTGGCTATCTAGCAATTTCGCGATGGCGGATTTTATCTCTTCAGGGGGGATTTTCGCTTCCCAGTCGGCGATATTCAGATGGCATCCCGCTTCGGGCGGGTAGCCTAGCATCTGATAAAAGGCCCGGTTGGCTTCAATCAGGTTTCCTTGATCATCGACTATGTGGATGCCATCGATGGCTTGATCCATCAATACATGATTGCGATGAATTAAGGCCTCGGCAGCGAGTTCTGCACGCTTACGTGCGGTGATGTCGTGCACGATGGAAAGCAGTAAATTGCGGTCGCTACTGGTGATCGGTGTTGAATAGACTTCTACATCGCGAATCTCGCCACTGGCGATGCGATGCCGAAAAATGAAGTAATTGCGTTCCTCAGAGACTGCGCGCAGACGTTCGCTGGCGAGATATTCTGGTGATTGAATATTGATGCTGCCGATGGGCATGCCGACCAGTTGTGTTAAAGAATAGCCGTAATAGTCAGCGGCGGCTTCGTTGGCGCTGACGATTTCACCTGATAGTGGATCGACGAGCAGCATCACCGAGGAATTGTGCTCAAAGAAATGACGGAAGCGGGTTTCACTTTCCTTCAGGGCGTATTCGCGTTGCCCCAGCGTTGCTAGCAATCGATTAAAACTGGCGATCAGGTCGCCAATCTCATCCTGCCGGGTGACGGGAAGCGGTTGAGGGTGTTGATAACTATCTGATAAATTTGATAATGTTGTGATGGCTGACAACATGGGTGAAAGCTCCCGTCTTAGCATCCACCAGGTCAGGCCGCCGGCCATGGCCGTGAGCAGCAGCGTGGCTAACAGCATGTTGTTGAGTTGCGCATGGATGGGCGCAAAGGCTTCGAGCGTTGGTAGTGTTGCGGCAAGATACCAGCCGGCAACGGGAATGCGCTTCATGGATGCGAGAACTTCTATACCCGCAGGATTGGTCAGGGTGGTCGAGCCTTCAAAACCCGCGATATTCCTGTCGATTGCTGGATTAATGGAATGGACGCCCACTTCCTAAAACGGCATCAAAGTGCCAAAGTAGTGG
>CAIOSY010000163.1 GCA_903861075.1 uncultured Nitrosomonadales bacterium | reverse complement strand
GTACCGTTATGTTAAAGAAAGTTGTGCTGTGAAAAATTACATTGGAATTGACCTCGGGACCACCAATAGCGCAATTTGCTCCTACGATGGGGAGACGTTGCGGATCTTCAAAAGCCCTGAACAGAATGATGTTACTCCTTCGGCTATCTTTATTGATAAACGTGGCAAGAAGTATCTTGGCAAAACTGCTTACGACAACGCCGCGAGAAATCCAGATAACGCTGCAACAAAATTTAAAAGAATGATGGGCACGAGCACGCCAATCAAGCTTGCTGCTGTAGATATAACCATGACTCCCGAAGAATGTTCGGCCGAGATACTGAAGCTTTGCTTTGGCTACTTACCTGAGGAGGTTCGAAATAATCCAGACACAGGAACCGTTATTACTGTTCCGGCCGCATTTAACCAAATGCAAAAGGACGCGACCATGGCCGCCGCTCAGATGGCCGGCATGGGCAGGGTAGCCTTGATGCAAGAACCGGTTGCAGCTGTAATGAGCGTTATGAAACAGCGCAAAAGTGATGGCGTTTTTCTTGTGTTCGATTTTGGTGGTGGCACTTTAGATATCGCAATCGCGGAAAGTATCTCGGGACGGGTTAGTTTACTTGCGCACGGAGGAATTGCCATGTGTGGAGGTGCGGATTTTGACCGTCTTATCCTTGACAACGTCGTCAAGCCTTGGCTTTTTGATAACTTCAACCTGCCAGATGACCTGACTGTAAATCCTAAATTTAAAGCATTATTACGTCTTGCACTGTTTGCTGCTGAACGTGCAAAAATTGAACTATCCAGCAAGGAGGAATCCGTAATTACCTTGCCAGATCTTAATATTATGGATGACTCTGGCGAAGAAATATATTTAGATATTGCCATTACTCGCAGCGGATTAAATGCTTTGATGGCTGACAAAGTGACTGAGTCTATTAATGCGGCCCGTGAAACTCTTGACAAGGCTGGACTAAGTCCTAATGATGTGGAGCGCATCGTTTTTGTTGGAGGGCCAACTCACTACAAACCACTCCGTGACAAAGTTGCTGCTGAATTATGTATAGCAGCATCCACTGAAGTGAACCCAATGACAGCAGTAGCGGAAGGTGCAGCGGTCTTCGCTGAATCCATTGATTGGAACTCTCAAAGCCGTGGTCGGAAAAATTCTCGTGGCGCTATTAGTGCCGGAGGAAAACTTGATCTCGCTTTTAATTTTATAGCTAGAACCCCTGATTCACGTGCCAAGATAATGGTCAAGCTCGGAGGTGCTGTGCTGGCTGGAGCCGAGTTTCAAGTGGATAGCCTTGATACGGGCTGGTCATCTGGTCGTGTTGCACTCAAGGATGGTACCAGTATCGATGTTTCACTTAGCAAGCCTGGGGACAACACTTTTAAGGTGTTTGTTTTCGATGCATCGGGTGGGCCTATAAATATTGGAGATAGCAAAATTGTCATTGCAAGAACGGCAGCCTCAGTTGATGCCATTCCATCCTCATCATCTATAGGCATTGAGTTTACTGAAAAGGGACAGGCAAAATTAGAATATTTGGTACGTGAACAAGACCCGTTGCCGACAAAAGGAAAGCTCGTGTTCAAGGCTGGCGAGTCTCTCCGCGCGCAATCAACAAATTCTCTCAATTTCATAGTTCGCGAAGGAGAAATTGATGACCAGGTCCGTGAGAATAGAGCCATAGGTGTATTCAGTATTAAGGGATCTGATTTTGATGAAG
>CAIOSY010000162.1 GCA_903861075.1 uncultured Nitrosomonadales bacterium | reverse complement strand
GGCTATTGCTAAAAATGAAGCGCCCTCTATCATCGCCAATTTAATTGATGATATCGAGCGTGATTTGCAACCGCTGTTCAAAGGGATATCGAATACCTTAACTGATTTACGCTGAGTAATTTATCAGCGGCCTGAAGGCCGATGAATGGGTTGTACACCCTGACCTGCCTGAGTTGGTTTACTGGCAAGACAACCGTTATTACACTCTTTGCAAGAGGGTATTTATAAAAGGGAATGACGGGAAGACTTAAAATACCGCTATCTTCGTTCTACCAGCCAAACCATAACGATGCCGACCAGCAAAAACAATCCAGTCATTGCCGTCGCACTCAACATAGGCATCCAGTCATTGATCGCACCCAGACTGGCAAATAATCGCCCGACAAAATGGAACACCAAACCCAGAACAATCCCGAAAAAAATCATCACACTAACACCACCGGAGCGACGCTGGTAGGATGCAAATGGCAACGCCAAAACCATCATTACCAGCAAAGCAATCGGATAAACCAATTTATTCCACATGGCAATTTCATAACGATTACTCTGCTGCTTATTTTCTTTAAGATGCGAAGTATAGTGATATAAATCAAGCGCTGACATTTGCTCAGGCACCACCAGCATCACACTCATAATGGCAGGAGTCAGAGCAGACTGCCATTTTTGATGTGACGCAGCATGAGTTACAACCCCGGACTTACTGAAGTTTGTTTCCAGCACATCACCTAACACCCACTCACCCGGCCCTTCATAAACGGCATTGCGCGCACTTATAATAGATTGCAAATGAAATTTATCGTCTATACGATAAATCTCTATATCCGACAAACTGGTATCGGGCATCACACTTCTCACATTAACAAAACTTTTATCATCTTTTGCCCAAACGCCGGAGCGGAATGCCTGCATAGAAATAGCTTGATTTGTCGCCTTAAGCCGCAGTTGTTGCGCCATACGCTCACTGGGCGGCGCTAAAAATTCACCGCAAAGAAAACTGACTAGCACCATAGGCAAGGCAATCTTAAATAATGCACCCAACATCTGGACAGTTGATGCGCCTGATGCGCGAAATATCGTGAGCTCGGAGCGCGACGCCAATTGCACAAGCGCAATAATGGTCCCAACCAGAACCGCCACAGGAAATAACTCATAAATATGTCCGGGTATAGTCAACACAACAAACAGCACAACATAACCCAAACTGTACTGACCATACCCCATCACATTGAGCTCGTGAATAAAATCAAGAAAAGCGAACAACATGAGCAGGGTAACGAACACCAGGGCGATACTGGCGTAGATTTCTCTGGCCAAATAACGGGTCAATAGCCTCATTTTCCAAACACCCTGCGAAATGAAAACAACGTCATCCGCCAATAAAATAACAATCCAGTGACGGTCAGCATCAAGGCATGAATCCCCAACAATCCCATACCGGGTGTTATTTTACCCTGACCTACCCAAGCATTAGTGACGCTGATCATATTGCTATACAACATATACAGCACAATCGCCGCAATCAAATTCAGAGAGCGTCCCGCGCGCGGATTGACATAACTCATCGCGATAGCCAGCAAAGAAAGTATCAGCGCACTGACAGGCAAACCCACGCGCCATTCCAACTCAGACAAGTTCCAGGTTGTCGGATTTTTCCATAAAGCCAGGGTCGTCATGGTGTGCGCATCCGGCAGTGCATCCTTAGCCGCCACGCTATCAATACGCAGAGCGTACCGTTCAAATTCCACAATACGATAATCCAGATTGCCCGGCACCCCCTCATAACGCGTGCCATTTAGCAACACCAGAAAGCGATCTCCGTTGGCGAGCGTTTCTTGAAATCCCTCGCGCGCCATCATGGTGCCGAGCTTGCTATTTTGTATTGAACGAACAAACACATTGCCGACCCTGCCTGTTTTCTCATTCAAATTTTCAACAAAATAGACACGATCTGATTGGGATGATTCTCGAAAAACGCCCGCCGTCAGAGCCGCCACTTCATCGCGATTATCTAAACGTTTTTTAAGTTCATGTGATTTTAATAATGCCCAGGGTGACAACACCAAACTTAGCACAGCGATCACGGCAAGCACGGGTGCTGCATACCAAAGTACGGGACGTATCCAGCGTGTCAAACCTATTCCCGCGCAAAACCACACCACCATCTCACTATCCCGATAACATCGGGATAACGTCAATAGAATCGAGATGAACAAACTCATGGACAACAACACAGGCAAATAATTGAGCGCGCTAAAACCCAGCAGCGCTAACACACCTTCTACCGCCAGTTTTCCACTAACCGCCTCACCTAAGAATCGAATCAACTGACTGATCACGACAATGCCGAATAAGAGGGTAAATATCAACGCGCCATTACCCGCCATTTCTCGCGCTAAAATGCGCTGAAACAAGGGAGCACGAAACAACTTTGACTTTATACTGTCAGTTTGCGGATAATCAGGCATCAGAACATTTAATTGAGTGAAGGAGCAACAAATGGAATTTAGCATAAAACAGAGCAATCCGGAAAATCAACGTAGCGCATGCTTAGTTTTTGGCGTTTTTGAAGGCGGACAATTATCCCCCGCCGCACACCAACTGGATCTGGCAACCCACCATCAACTGAGCGATTTAATTGCACGCGGCGACGTTACCGGCAAGGCTGGCAACACCGTCATGCTTCAGACTTTATCGGGTGCCCCTGCTGAACGGGTATTGCTGGTAGGACTAGGTAAAAAAGAAGAATTCAAAGAAAAACAATTCATCGATGCTGTTCGCACCACCTGCGTGACACTACACAAAACCATCTGCAAAGACGCGGTACTGTATTTTACAGATTTACCTGTAAAAGCACGTGATGAGTCGTGGAAGATCAATCAAATCATTTTGCTGAGCGCAGAATCCATTTACCGTGCGGATGAACTCAAAAGCAAACCCGCAGACAAACACAGTTTACGAAAAATGATACTCGGCTGTGACAAAAAACCGGGAAGCACGGCACAACACGCATTAACACAAGCCTGCGCCGTCGCACACGGCATGAAACTTGCAAAAGATTTAAGCAATCTACCCGGCAACATTTGCACCCCCACTTATCTGGCTGAACAAGCGAAAAAAATGGGGGAGGATCACAAGTTCAAAGTAACCGTTCTCGAAGAAAAGGATATGGAAAAACTAGGCATGCATTCTTTGTTGTCTGTATCCCGTGGCAGCCGTCAACCTGCCAAGTTAATCACCTTGGAATACCGCGGTGCTGACAAAAAACAAAAACCTGTCGTCCTCGTTGGCAAAGGTCTGACCTTCGACTCTGGTGGTATTTCACTCAAGCCGGGCGCAGAGATGGACGAGATGAAATATGATATGTGCGGCGCGGCCAGCGTTTTTGGCACAATGCTCGCGATTGCAGAAATGGAACTGAAACTCAATGTGGTAGCCGTCATTCCCAGCAGTGAAAATATGCCCGATGGTGCGGCCAGCAAACCCGGGGACATAGTCAAAAGCATGGCGGGACTTACCATTGAAATCCTCAACACCGATGCGGAAGGCCGGCTTATTTTATGTGACGCCTTAACCTATGCTGCAAGATTTGAACCGGATACCGTCGTTGACATTGCCACACTCACCGGCGCCTGCGTCATTGCCTTGGGCGGCGTTGCCAGCGGTTTGTTCAGCAACCAGGACCAATTAGCCTGTGAATTGGCGGCGGCGGGAGATTACACCAACGACAAAGCATGGCATATGCCATTATGGGATGAATATCAGACACAACTCGACAGCAACTTTGCCGACATGCAGAATATTGGCGGACGCGCTGCCGGCAGTGTTACCGCCGCGTGTTTTTTATCTCGATTCACCAAAGATTATCGCTGGGCTCATTTGGATATCGCAGGCACAGCCTGGAAATCCGGCAAGGAAAAAGGCGCAACCGGTCGCCCCGTACCGTTACTAACCCAATATCTTGTTAATCGGGCAAATACCGAAAAATAAGTTACCACAAGATGACTAAAATCGATTTTTATACGGGCTGCTCTGACAAGCTGCGCACCGCGTGTCAGTTAAGCCAGAAAGCGATACAACAAAGTGTGCACACAGTCATCAGCTTGCCTGACAGGGCAAGCTGTGATGCGCTGGACAGATTGATGTGGCATTATCCTGAAACGGCCTTCATCCCCCATACCCGTAGTAATGCAGCTGATGCCGACCGCTACCCCGTTATTTTGAGTCACGACGGTGATAATTTTAAACATTATGCTTTGTTGATCAGTCTGCACCAGGAAGTCTTGCCTTTTTTCAGCCGTTTTGATCGACTCATAGAAATAATCGGGTCGAACAACAAAGATCAGCAGGAAGGTCGTGCACGTTTCAAATTTTATCGCGATCAGGGCTATGAACTGCGACATTTCGATTTAAGCGGAGGACGTTCGTCTTGACAGAATCTGACACTATAAACGACTTACCCTTGCTCACTGACATCGTCATTGAAGCGCCCGTCACGCCCCTGGCTGAACAGTCACAATATGAACGTATTAACTCCATTGCTGTACAGGAACAGATTCGTATACAACTGTTGGCAAAAATAGATTCTCACCTGAACACGGTATTCGCCCAAAAACTTCATGCCTCGCTTGAACACGCGCAACGACAGGTCATTGAAGCGGCGATCAATGAATTAAAGGCAGAACTCCCCGAAATACTTAAAAACACACTGGACACGACGGATAAAAATGATAAGAACTGACGCGTGCGTAATCACGCCGTAACACTTACAAACTGCGCTCACCACCTCCTGTCTGGCTGTATAATCCGCCTCTTCATAAAAGCTCGAACCACGCTGTTCACCATCAAGGTATTGCCATGGAACTCACCAAAAGTTTTGAACCCAAAGACATCGAATCACGCTGGTATCCCAAGTGGGAAGAATCAGGCTATTTCAATGCAGGAACCGATCCTGCCAAAACCGCGTCGTTCTGCATACAACTACCGCCGCCCAATGTAACCGGGACGCTGCACATGGGGCATGGTTTCAACCAGACCTTGATGGACACACTGACTCGATACCACAGAATGCGCGGAGACAATACGCTGTGGCAACCCGGCACAGACCACGCAGGCATTGCCACACAAATCGTCGTAGAACGTCAATTAGATGCACAGGGCATCTCTCGTCATGATTTAGGTCGTGAAAAATTTATTGAAAAAATCTGGGAATGGAAAAAAATCTCGGGCGATACAATCACGCGCCAAATGCGGCGCCTGGGCACCTCCCCTGACTGGACACGCGAACGATTCACCATGGATGAAGGTCTGTCACAAGCGGTCACCCAAACCTTTGTGCGCCTGTTTAACGAAGGTCTGATCTATCGAGGCAAACGACTGGTCAACTGGGACTCCAAGCTCAACACAGCCGTATCCGATCTGGAAGTTGTACAGGAAGAAGAAGACGGCTTCATGTACCACATACGCTATCCACTGGCGGACACTGACACTTTACTGGGACTTACACATTTAACCGTTGCAACGACCCGCCCTGAAACGCTGCTGGGTGATGTGGCCGTAATGGTACACCCTGAAGATAACCGCTACGCCCACTTAATCGGTAAGTTCGTCAAGCTGCCGCTGTGCGATCGCTTAATTCCTATCATCGCTGACGAGTATGTCGATCGTGAGTTCGGCACAGGTTGCGTAAAGGTCACGCCTGCCCATGACTTCAACGATTATGCCGTTGGGCAACGCCACCAACTGGAAATGATTTGCATCTTGACGCTGGATGCTAAAATAAATGATCAGTCACCTGAAAAATATCGCGGACTCGACTGTCAGGCAGCCCGAAAAATCATTGTTGCCGACCTGGATGCGGCGGGGGTATTTGACAAAGCAGAAAAACACAAACTGAAAGTACCTCGCGGCGACCGTACGGGGGTAGTCATTGAGCCTATGCTCACCGATCAGTGGTTTGTAGCGATGAGTAAAGCGGGTCCTGACGGTCGCAGCATCACTGAACAGGCACTCGAATGCGTATCTTCAGGAGAAATCAAGTTCCATCCTGAAAACTGGGTAAATACTTACAATCAGTGGCTAAACAACATTCAAGACTGGTGTATCTCACGACAACTGTGGTGGGGACACCAGATTCCTGCATGGTACTCGGATTCAGGAAAAGTCTATGTCGCACATTCCGAAGCGGAAGCAAAAAATCTTGCGGAACAAGCGGGAGATAAAGGCATCTTAACACGAGATAATGATGTGCTTGATACCTGGTTCTCTTCCGCACTCTGGCCATTCTCAACGCTGGACTGGCAGGAAGGTCTGCCTTTTGAAGAACAAAATACCTTTGTACAGACGTTTCTTCCGTCTACCGTCCTGGTAACAGGCTTTGACATCATCTTTTTCTGGGTCGCACGCATGGTGATGATGACCAAACACATCACCGGGAAAATCCCCTTTAAAGATGTCTATGTGCACGGCTTGATCCGCGATTCGGAAGGGCAAAAAATGTCCAAATCCAAGGGCAACGTGCTCGACCCGATCGATCTCATAGACGGCATCACCCTTGATGAGCTACTTAAAAAACGCACCACGGGCCTGATGAATCCAAAACAGGCAGAACAGATTGAGAAGCGCACCAAAAAAGAATTCCCCAATGGGATTCCTGCCTTCGGTACTGACGCCTTACGCTTCACCTTTGCCTCATTAGCCTCCCCTGGACGCGACATCAAGTTCGACATGCAGCGCTGTGAGGGGTATCGCAATTTTTGCAACAAATTATGGAATGCCACGCGATTTGTGCTAATGAACTGTGAGGGACATGACGTCGGACTCGACGAATCCCAACCACGACAATATTCAGCAGCAGATCACTGGATGAATAGCCTGCTGCAACAAGCCCAACTGGATATGGCACAGCACTTTGCCGATTACCGTTTCGATATGGCTGCCCGTACCGTCTATGAACTGGTGTGGAATACTTATTGCGACTGGTATGTAGAGCTCGCCAAGGTTCAACTTCAGGATCAAGGGTTGCAAACGGAGGAAGCAGAAGCCCGGCAACGTGCAACGCGTCACAATCTGGTGCGCGTGCTTGAAACGATCTTACGTATGGCACACCCGATTATCCCTTTTATCACCGAAGAACTTTGGCAATCCGTTGCACCATTGGCCGGCAGAAGTGGCGATAGCATCATGCTGCAAGCCTACCCTACCGCTGATTCAATTCAAACTAACGCAGGTGCAATCAAAGAAATCACCTTATTGCAAGACATGGTTAACGCTTGTCGTCGCTTGCGTAGCGAAATGAATCTCTCCCCCGCAGCCCGCGTGCCCCTGATTGCCTCAGGGAACGCTGAGACGCTCAATGCACTCGCGCCATATATCAGCAACCTGGGTAAATTAAGCGAAGTACAAATCGTTACCGAATTACCGGAAGGCGACGCAGCTGTTGCGATTATTGGTAATTTTAAACTGATGCTCAAAGTTGAAATTAACGTCGCGGTCGAACGGGAAAGACTAGACAAGGAAATTGCACGTCTGGCCAATGAGCTTGCAAAAACAGACGCCAAGCTAAGCAACGAAAGTTTTGTTGCCCGTGCACCGGCAGCGGTGGTAGAGCAAGAGAAAAAACGCATGGCGGACTTTGCTACGACACTGGAGCAACTGAAAGCACAGCGCATAAAATTGGGCTAAACAGGTCCATTTCTAAAGAAATGTTAAACCGCGGCAAGCATGTGATCATATGCATGACGGCTCCTCGCAACTCATTTTGACAGGAAGACGTTTCGTTTTGCCACTACCAGCGCTTGCCTGTCGGCAGGGAGGGTGTAAGAAATTGTGTGTAACCGGTCATTTGGCAGGACACTCTGCCTAACGATGAAAAGGAAGTAAAAATGACCGCAGCAAGAAAAGTGGCAATGCATGATTTAGTTGATCAATTGCTGGCCGACTACCAGAAACCCGAAGATCTGATTGG
>CAIOSY010000161.1 GCA_903861075.1 uncultured Nitrosomonadales bacterium | reverse complement strand
GTCCTTCGCTGCTAACTCGCAATATTCAGAAACACGCAGCCCACAGCCAACCAGCAGCAGTACCGTGACCTTGATTCTTGGCAGGACATTATTCTTTTCGATTTCAGCCATCAACAGTTCAAATTCGTTTTTATCGAGTGCAACCGGCAATCGCTTCCCAGCTTTACCTCGTTTCAACTTCAAGTTTTTATCAATCAGCTTTTTTGCAAAGTTTTCGTCAATATCACCAGTTTCAAACATTTCGTCCAGAACGGAGGATATGAGAGATAGATAGCGAATTTCTGTATTGTGACTGACAGTAGTGCTTATTAGCCATTCCTGCATAATTCGATCATTAGCGGTTTTAAGAGATTCATTGTAATTTTTTAAAAACTCAATATAGTTTATAAAAACAGACTTATAAGATTTAATAGTTTTTTCGCTGTAAGCCCGTTTTTTAAGAAATTCATCATAAGCGCCAGCTGGATCAGACACCCAATCCTCAGTTTTCATAAAATCACCTTCATAAAAATTGCCTCACGAGCATAGATTACGCCTATCACGTCAATAAGTCCATTTACTTAATATAGTAAATGGACTTATTGACGCTTTTTAGGGTAGGGCAGCACCTCAAACACGCCTTGCTGATCGCATATTGAGCTTCTTTGGTAAATGGACTTTTTAATATATAGTTATTTTCTGCAAATTATTGAATAAATATCATAAATAGTGATAAAGTCATAATATTCACAATTATAGTAATAATTCGTATTTATTAATTTGTGCAAATGGAGGCTATATGTCGGAAGATAATGATTTATTGGTTAAATCAAAGAAAATTACAAAAACAAAAACTGTCCGTGCAAATTTATCAGGAGGTGATTTTTTAAATTTTCACAGTATTACTGGCTGTGTGGTATTCGATGAAAAAATAAGCGAAAGAGCGTATGAAGAAGAATTGCTTAAAATCGCGATTCGTCGACTAAAAGAGGAAATAGATAACAGACGTGAGGGAGGTGAGTTATTTATTAGTGCAGACTCATTGTGACGCAAAAATGCGATCATGCTTTCGAGGCTCAACGCTTCTTTGCATCAACTCCGTGCCAACAAAATCTCAAGCTGACTTTCTACGACCTCCTGTTGTTCGGCCATACAGGATAGTGGCTGCTTGCTGAAAAGGGTGGCGGTGCAACCTGCCGGGATGTCTACTTCCCTTTTTAGACGTCTCGGTCATTCAGGATTATTGGAACACCGTTGTTGCTTGTGACTAAACGTTTCGCTGATGTGTTTTTAACAATCCCCGTCAGCGCGCGGTGTTCGCGTTCATTGTCTCGTTCTGGGCGCGTCGATTTATCAAGTCCGCCAGCCTTCTCCTGATGGCTCAAGTTTCTTAACCAAATAACCAGCATATACTTGCCGGTTATAATTAGATACATAATTTAATCGGTATAAAAGAGCCGACTAATTAATAAATTATAACTGCAAGTAATTCGGTATATAATGACCGCTTAATGGCATAAATTCTGATTAACTGGCATATAATGACTGTATGAGTGAACTAATATTCAATACACCAGATGAGCTCCAAATCGTACTGGGGGAGCGGTTACGTCGTTTACGTCTTAATCGTAATCTGGATCAGTGCACCACAGCTGAAAAGGCTGGCATCTCTGAAAAAGCCTTGCGCAACCTTGAGTCTGGTCGCGGCTCAACGGTCACCACCTTGTTGCGTGTATTGAAGGCGCTGGATAACCTTCAGGGAATTGACATGCTCGCACCTGAAATTAGCGTCAATCCCCTCGACTTATTGCGCCAATCCAAAGCGCCGCAACGCGCACGACGTACCATTAAGCATCCGAAGGAAAATCTATGAGCACCCCGGTCATCGAAGTACGTATTTGGGGCAAGCGTGTTGGTGCGGTGGCTCCAGACCCGCGCCTGGGTTGCTACGTATTTGCTTACGACCCCAGCTGGCGACGTCGCGGACTCGAATTAGCGCCAATCACCATGCCGTTAGCGGACACTCGATCCACTTTCGCATTTTCTGACCTCTCCGAACCAAGCTACAAGCGACTTCCAGGATTGCTCGCTGACGCACTGCCTGATGATTTCGGCAATGCACTTATCGATGCATGGATGACTAACAAGGGTATTGAAAAACGTGCCATCACCACACTCGACCGTTTAGCATACATGGGTAAGCGTGGCATGGGAGCGCTGGAATTCAAACCTGCACGCGGTGCTCACCGCGAGAGTGCTGAACCATTGGAGATGAAAAGCCTGGTGGAAGCAGCTCGCATGGTCATTAATGGCGATCTATCGGGTGATGTGGAAGCTCAAGCCGCACTCGCCAATATTATTCGGGTTGGCACATCAGCTGGTGGCGCGCGCGCAAAAGCGGTCGTCACCTGGAATTCGAAGACCAATCAAATCCGCAGTGGCCAGTTCGATGCTGCTCCCGGTTTCGAGCACTGGCTGCTCAAATTTGATGGCGTTGGCAAGGATTCAGAACTGGGTGATAGCGCAGATTATGGACGGATTGAATACGCCTACTACCTAATGGCAGAAGCTGCCGGCATCACAATGTCATCCTGCCGGTTATTGGAAGAAAGTGGCCGTGCTCACTTTATGACACGCCGCTTCGACCGGGAAACAAATGAAAACAGCACCATAAAACATCATGTGCAAACGCTCTGCGCCATGGATCACCTCGACTACAAACAACGCGCAACCCATGCATATGCACAGCTATTCATGGTCATCGCCAGGCTGAAGCTCGGTGATGAAGCTATCAGTCAGGCTTTCCGCCGTATGGCCTTTAACGTGATGGCCAAAAACTGTGACGATCACACCAAAAATTTCTCTTTCCGCCTGAAACAAGGCGAATCATGGGAGCTAGCTCCAGCCTACGACGTAACTCATGCCTACAACCCACATGGAGAATGGACTTACCAACATCTGATGAGTGTCAACGGTAAATTCAGCGGGATTACACGAGCAGATTTGCTGGTTGAAGCCGAACGATTTGGTGTTCGTCGTGCTCAAGATTTGCTGAATGATGTGCGTGCAGCCCTGGATAGCTGGCAGAAATTTGCAATTGAGGCGGG
>CAIOSY010000160.1 GCA_903861075.1 uncultured Nitrosomonadales bacterium | reverse complement strand
TCGCCGTCTATGATCTGGGCGGGGGCACCTTTGATGTCACGATTATCAAAATCAATGGCAAAGAGATCAAAATTCTGGCAACCGATGGCGATCACCAGTTGGGTGGCAAAGATTTTGACGATGCCATCTTGCGCTATATGGTGCAGGTGTTCCAACAGGAACACGGGTTTGACCCAACCCTTGATCCTTTTATTGCAGGGGACCTGCGCGGCCAGGCCGAAAAGGTCAAACGCGAATTAAGCAAACGCACCAAAAGTCTGATGATTGTCCGCGCCGAGGGCAAGGATAGCAAAATCGAAATCGAGCGCGCCAAGTTCGAAAGTTTGATCAAGCCAAAGGTGGATACAACACTCTCGCTTGTGCGCAGTACGCTCAAGGATGCGAAATTGACACCAGCCGAAATTGACCGCGTTTTGCTGATCGGAGGCTCGACACGGGTACCTTCGGTACGCGAAGCGCTGGCATCTTTTTTCGGCAGAGAACCGGATGCATCGGTCAACCCGGATGAAGCGGTGGCGCTGGGCGCGGCATTATTTGCCGCAAAAAAAGCAATTAAGGAAACTCCTACAGAGGTTCCTGCCCCGGTGATTGAAAAAGTGGGTGGGCTGCAGATTACCGATGTGACCTCGCACAGCATAGGAATCGAAGCCTATGTACCTGGCAGCAACCAGCGTATCAACTCTATCTTAATACAACGGAACAGCCCCATACCTGCGGAAATTTCTAAAGAGTTTGTCACGACCATGCAAGGCCAGACCGGTATTCGAGTTAATATCTATCAGGGTGAATTCCCAGACCCGGCCCTGTGCAACCCAGTGGGTGAATTTGTGCTGACGGGTTTGCCACCAAATCGCGCACCCGGTCGTAAAATCCGTGTTTCGATTTCATGCGATGCCAGCGGTGTGATCAATGTCACAGCATTGGATATCGAAACTGGTCAGCAGACAAACACCGAGGTTAGTTATAAAAACGAAGCCAGCAAAAAACGCAGCGCCAAAGACCGCTGGAAATCAGACAAACCTATTGTGTAAGGATGCAAATCATGCTTACTTACTACGATATTTTAAAATTGCAGTCAACTGCAACTCAAGCCGAAATTGAAACTGTGCTTGACGGTCAGTATAATCAATGGCGACGGCTGGTAACGCACCATGACCCAAATGTTGTTGATGAGGCGAACCGAGCTTTGAGAACGTTGGAATTGATTCGCAATACACTTGGAAACCCGGTAGAACGCTCAAAATATGACGCGAGTTTGAATATCGGGTACCTGGCTACCTCCGATCAATTACCTCGCTTTGCAACGCAAGCCC
The DNA here is from genome assembly GCA_903861075.1 of uncultured Nitrosomonadales bacterium. Classification (GTDB taxonomy): domain Bacteria; phylum Pseudomonadota; class Gammaproteobacteria; order Burkholderiales; family Gallionellaceae; genus Gallionella. The sequence continues at coordinate 1,370 of CAIOSY010000160.1, read as the reverse complement.
AGAACGCCCTTACTTCTCCCTTTATTGAAGATTCTCATTCAGCGAACTTGGAGCGAGTGGACGCCTGGCTTTGTCAGAAGTGCAAAAACGCCAATCCAATTGGGCAAAAGTTTTGTGCCAAATGCGGTAACCAAATTGCGGAAGAATGTGTAGACTGTAAAAAACTTTCCCCTACCACTAACGTATTTTGCCCTGAGTGTGGCATGAATAAGGCGCAAGCCAAAAGAAAACGACAGGAATATGAAGCCCTGCTATTGGTCGCGCAAAATGGACAAAAAATAAAAGAATTGCAAAATATCATTCGAATGAAGGAAGCGGAAATTTCTAAAATTGAGCGTCTCCGCAAGCGAAATCCTTTTTGGAATTACGATAAAACAGAAAATAAATTGCATAAAGAACTATGGCCTGCGCCTGCAAAAGATTTTGGATGCATAGGCACTATTGTTTTTGTTTTGGTAACGATGTCAGCTGGGGCAATTTCCGTATATTATCTGTTATTAGGTAAGGTTTCCTGGGTATGGAGCTTGTACACGCCAGTAATTCTAATAATATTTTTTTACCTAGTACGCGCCCTGCAACATCCAAAGGTTAACAAGCGGGCAGCTACGATGATCCAAGAACAGAAAAACGCTATAGCACAAATTGTGCAGGAAATCCGCCATCTTCAGGCGTAAGGAGATTGACATATGGGCACCAACCGCGCTTTGATCAATGATTTTGATGTGATCCGCCCCCAGCAACTGCTGGATAAAGGGCTGCCACTCCCATTTTTAAGTGGCAGGTACGTTGTAGATGAAGGCTGGTGCGCCGTGATTACCGAAGGCGGTGCGTTCAAAGAGATTTTGAGCCCAGGCACACACTTTCTTGAAAAATATCACTTTTTCAGAGATGTGAAAGCCACTGCCATCAACGTCAAACTCAGCACCATGATGGTTTCAACCACCCGTGAATTCACCATTCAAAAACCCGTGCCAGTTGAAATCAATCTGGAAGTGGCAGTGGAATACCAGGTCAAAGATGCGCGCCGTATCGCCACCGAAATCACCACTCCGCTGACCAGCCTGTTTGATCGTGTCATCCAGGCTGTACGCAGCGCGGTGGTTTACGCTACTGTCGATGAAATCCGCACCCAGGGCGAAGGCATCGCCCAGGCTACCTTGCAGCGATTGAACGCCATGCAGCTCCAAAAAGTCTTGGGGATAGAGATTTTCAATGTGCTGGTTACAACCATCAAAGCCACCGACACTGGCTCCGATGCACTGGCTTCGCAGCAAATGAGCGAATTTACCCGTATTCGCGATTGGCAGTTGGACAACGCTATCGTACAAGGTACGCGAATTACGCCTGAATGGTTGATGATGAACCGCCCT
>CAIOSY010000159.1 GCA_903861075.1 uncultured Nitrosomonadales bacterium | reverse complement strand
CGGCTGTATGCAAAAACTCGGCAAAATGAGTTAACTGCCCATTGGGTGTGGCGCTGGATTCAGTATCCCACTGCACGTGTATTCGCCCACCTGGCGTGTCGACAATCATTGGCTCCATCCGTGTGATGATGGCCTGCTTTTCGCGTCTTTTGGCTTCACCCATTTGGTGAGTCTCCCCGTTAGCTAAGATCTCAATAGCTGCGTACTTTAGCGGCTGATTTTACGCTGTCAACTGCCGAAAGTAGGATAAACTGTCCTGATGATTGGCTTTTGCAGGATATATAAGGATAGTAAGGGTTGGTTTTAGTATAACGTGTGTCTGAAATAACGGGGGTCTGGTATGTGCGGTATTTGTGGTGAAGTGCGCTTTGATCAGACGGAGCCGGATCTGGCCGGGGTGAGGCGCATGACCGCGAAGCTTACGCCACGCGGCCCTGATTATGAAGGCTATTTTCATCAGGGTAGGGTGGCATTGGGTCATAGACGGCTGGCCATTATCGACCTGTCTGCCCATGCAAATCAACCTATGGTGGATGAAGCATTGCAACTGGTCTTGGTATTTAACGGCACGATCTATAACTATCAGTTGTTGCGTGAAGAACTTCGCAGTCTAGGTTATGTATTTTTCAGTGAGGGGGATAGTGAAGTTATTCTCAAAGCCTATCATGCCTGGGGTGAGCAGTGCGTGCAAAGGTTCAATGGTATGTTCGCTTTTGCAATTTGGGATAAACGTGACAACACTTTGTTTCTCGCGCGCGATAGATTAGGGATTAAGCCTCTATATTATACGCATGAGGCAGATCGTTTGCGTTTTGCATCTACGCCCCAGGCTTTATTGGCAGGGGGTGGCATAGATACGCGTCTTGATCCTATTGCATTGCATTCATACTTTACCTTGCACGGTGTCGTTCCTGCGCCCAATACGATACTGAGGGGGATCAAAAAATTTCCAGCCGCACATACCATGAGAATTTCTGTTGGAGGTGCTCATGTAGCGTCGTGCTACTGGATGTTGGGTGCTACACGGCCTGAACATGACTTGACAGAAGCAGAATGGTTATCGGCAATGCGCCAGGTGTTGCACCGTGCCGTGACACGTCAGCGTGCAGCGGCCGATGTGCCTGTCGGTGTTTTATTGTCAGGCGGGCTTGATTCCAGTTTGCTGGTGGGATTGCTTGCAAATCCGGCAGAGCAAATACATACCTTTTCGATTGGGTTTGATTCTGTAGCAGGGGAGTTGGCTGATGAATTTGTTTATTCGGATTTGATTGCAGGGTATTTTAATACCTGCCATCACAAGTTTTCAATTCCAAATTTAGACGTGTTGAGCCGCTTGCCTGAAGCGATTTCTCAAATGTCTGAGCCTATGCCAAGCTACGATGTGGCCGCTTTTTATTTGCTCAGTGAGCAAGTATCAAAAGAGATAAAAGTGGTGCTGGCAGGTCAGGGTGCAGATGAAGTGTTTGGTGGCTATTTTTGGTATCCCTTAATGGATAAGGAAAAGGGGAGTCCGCTTGAACGTTTCTCAAGGCATTATTTTGATCGTGATCATGCTGAATATCTGGATATGATGACAGATGAATATGCCGTTCCTGATACAACGTCAGCCTGGGTGTCCGCGCAGTTACAGCAGCCGGTGGCCGATGAGTTTTTAGATCAGGTGCTGCGTTTGGATGTAACGCAACTCATGGTGGATGATCCGGTTAAACGTGTAGACAACATGACGATGGCATGGGGGTTGGAGGCGCGTGTGCCATTTCTGGATCATGAATTGGTTGAGTTGGCAGCATCGATGCCGCCGGCCTTAAAACTTAAAGAGGGGGGGAAGTTTCCGCTCAAGGCGGTAGCGCGTGGCCTGATTCCGGATGCTGTAATTGATCGTCCTAAAGGCTATTTTCCCGTGCCTGCATTGAAATATTTACGCGGAGATTTTTTGGAGCAAGTGCGTATGCTGCTCAATTCAGAGGCTTGTATCACACGGGGTTTATATCGCCGCAGCTATGTTGAAAAATTACTGGCGGATCCGGATGCTCATTTAACGCGCATACAAGGCAGCAAACTTTGGCATTTGGCTTTGCTTGAATGGTGGTTGCAGCTCAATGTTGATTGTTTGGATGAGACGCTTTGATTATTTCGACGTGAGTCTCCAAAGTGAGGTGATTTCAGCAGTGCGGGCAATATGCAGTGGATCTTGCGTATTTAAAACCTTGGGGTGATGTGGTTTTATGTCAACTTTCCCCAGCAGTGCTAAGCCTGCCAGTTCAAACTTGTTAAGTAGCTCAGCGCGGCTACGCAGTCCTAAGTGTTCTGCAAGATCAGATAAAATCAACCAGCCTTCGCCGCCTTTTTCTAAATGTGCCGACAGTCCGTTCAAAAAGCCCGTTAGCATACGGCTTTCAGGGTCGAATACCGCGTATTCCAGTGGGGAGCTGGGGCGGGCAGGAACCCATGGCGGGTTGCACACAATCAAGGATGCACGTCCTGCGGGAAATAGATCGGCCTTGATAATGTCAATTTGATCACAGAGTGCCAGACGTTCCACGTTGTCACGCGCACAGCTTAATGCGCGCTCATCCTGATCTGTGGCAATAATTTTTTTGATGCCACGGCGCGCGAGTACAGCTGCTAAGACCGCTGTGCCCGTGCCAATGTCGAAGGCCACGGATAGCGTCTTGCTGATTGAGGGCAAAGGCACTTCATCTACCAGTGTGACGTATTCGCCACGTATGGGTGAAAATACACCGTAGTGCGGATAAATTTTTGCTTTTAAGGCGGGGATTGGTACGCCATTTTTTCGCCACTCATGCGCGCCGACTAGGCCTAGTAGTCCTCGCAATGAGGAAATGTAGGGCTCGGTCATGATGCCCGTTGCCTCTTCGCAGGCTGTTTTGACATCGGGTGCGCGACGTAAAGGGATGCTGTGGTCGGTCAAAAAAGGCAGCAACAACATCCCGAGTATGCGTGCACGTTGAGATTTTGTTAACCGGTACAGATGAAATGCTACGGTGGGTGATAGTGATATTTTTTTGTTCTTTTTAGGTTTTTCATCTGCACGACGTGCCATTGCCTGAAGCAACTGACGTGCGTTCTGAAAGTCGCCTCTCCAGAGTAAAGCGGTTCCTTCGCAGGCCAAACGATAGGCCATGTCCGCCGTCATACGGTCATCTGCGATCACCACGCGTTTTGGTGCGGGTGTGCCGCTTTCCGAGTGCCAGCGCGCAGTTTGGTCTAGGCCGGCTTCATGCCAGGCAATTACGGGATAAGCGCTCATCTACCTGCCTTCTTCTCTTTTAATTTGCTGATAGCGCAATTTGGCTTCATGGTCATCGCGTGCAGAGGTTATTTCTCTCATTACTGAACGTACATCTGCTGTTTTTTCATCCTGTTTGAATTTTCCCGTCAAAGGTGTGTCAGGCAGCAGTTCGCCCCGTTGGTAAATGGCCCATATTTCGCGAGCATAGTGTGTATTTAGTAGCTCAGGTGCAAATTGACCAAAATAAGTAGCGAGATTTGCGACGTCACGCTCTAGCATACGAAAGGCGTTGTTGTTTGCTGCTGCATCTACGGCTTGAGGCAAGTCAATAATAACAGGGCCTTGTGCGTCGACGAGGATGTTAAATTCAGACAAATCCCCGTGAATAATTCCAGCGCACAGCATTCGTACCACTTGTCGTATCAGCTTGGCGTGAAATTCCACCGCTTGCTGTTGGCTGAGTGATAGATCATTCAATCTGGGTGCGGGCATCCCTTCTTCATCGGTTACCAATTCCATAAGCAGCACCCCCTCATAAAAGCCAAAGGGGTGGGGGACACGAACATTGGCGGCCGCCAGTTTATACAGGGCATCGACTTCTGTGCGTTGCCAGGCGGCTTCTTGTTCCTGTCGGCCATAGCGCGAGCCTTTTTCCATTGCCCGTGCCTGACGACTGTTTTTTACCTTGCGTCCCTCGGTGTAGTGTACGGCTTGATGAAAGCCGCGTTGATTTGCTTCCTTGTAAACTTTGGCACAACGAATTTCATCGCCGCACTGTACAACGTAAACGGTCGCCTCCTTGCCGCTCATCAGTTGACGAAGTACCTGGTCTATGAGTCCGTCTTCAATCAGGGGCTCGATTCTTTTTGGCGCTTTCATCGTGTTATGCCCCGGGTTCTTCGTCGGCTTCGCCGCGAAGGGAATGAATGCGGGGTTTGACAGGATTATCCAGCGCATTTTGTATCATCGTGGCTCGCGAGGAAGGGGATTCCAAGCTGATGCGTCCCAATTTTCCGGCGCGAAATTCAGTAAGTAGTATCATGGCCGCTTTTTCCAGGTCAAGAGAGCCGCCTCGTCCTTTGAGCAGACAGCCGCGTTTTTTGGCAATGGCTTCAATAACGTTGAACCCATCCATTCCTGTTGTATCGAAACCGAAACGTTCTGTGAGTCGTTCCGGATAGCGCGAGAGTAGATTATTCGCCAGATATTCGGCAATTTCTTCGTCGATGACGGCATTGCGGCCAATGGCATGGATGGCAGCAAGAATAAAGCCATCTTCTTCATGCTCTATTTTCGGCCACATCAGACCAGGGGAGTCGGTCAGTGACATTTGGTCGTTTATTTTGTGGCACTGTTGTGATTTTGTTACGGCGGGCTCATCACCTACATTGGCGATGCGACGTTTGAGCAACATATTCATCAAGGTTGACTTACCAACATTGGGTATGCCCATAATCATCAGGCGTAATACCTTGTGTGTGCTGTCGCGATGGGGCGCCATAGGCTGGCACAGCTTAGGAATACGCGCAGCATCTGTGGCATTTTTGCAACTTAAAGCCACCGCTTTGACCCCTTCTTGTTTATTGTAGTAATCTAACCATTCCTGTGTTGTGACAGGATCGGCCAAATCAATTTTATTAAGTATTTTCAGGCAGGGTCGTTGCCTATGCAGGCGCAACTCTTCTATCATCGGATTGCGGCTTGCTTGAGGTGCTCTTGCATCCAGAACCTCGATGATGACATCGGTAAACTCCATCGTCTCGGCGGCTTTGCGGCGGGCTGAGGTCATGTGACCGGGAAACCATTGTATGGCCATGATTGCTTTCTTAGTTGGTAAAAGGCGGTTTTAACAGCGCCAGTTGTGCGTCATTCAGATAGCACCATGCGCCAGGTGTTAAGCCTAGATCGTCAAGATTGAGATTGCCAACTTGTGAGCGTGTGAGTGCGGTACAGTGATTTCCCGCAGAAGCTAGCATGCGTTTAACTTGGTGATATTTTCCTTGTTCCAGTACTATTTCCAGGTGGTGTTCATCTATCATGCGGCAACGTTCAGCCGCGAGTGTTTGAGGTTCATCGTGTAATTTAACCCCTTTTAACAGCAGTTCGATTAACTCTGGCGTAATCGCTTCGTAGGTGGTGGCGACGTATACTTTGGGTACGTGATGTTTTGGAGAGGACTGGGTATGTATAAATGCCCCGTCATCTGACATTAACAAGATACCCGTGGTGTCATGATCAAGACGGCCAACGGGTTGTACATCGCGTCGGGTAAATTGGTCTGGTAAAATGCTCAGAACCCCCGGGTGATGGCTAGGTTTTCTTGAGCATTCAATATTCATAGGTTTGTTCAGCGCAACATAAATATGTTCACGAAAAACCCATAGCGTCTCGTCTATTGTGAATTCCAGCCCCGATGTTTCTATAGGCGTGTTGGTATCATTAATGATTTCACCGTTAATGCTGACTTGGTCGGTGGCAATCAATTCACGGCACCACTTGCGTGTGCCAAAACCTTGCGTGTGCAGGATGCGATCTAGGGTTAATTTGCTCATGGGAGCGATTTTAACAGAATCAAGACGTTAACGCCCCGCTGGGAAATGCTATCTGCGATTTTTCATGCGAGGCGCAAGTAATAACGGGCGGGAAAACTCCCTGCTCGTTAAGGGGCTATGTTGATTGCATCGACAAGCGATGTGTAATTTCCCCCAATGCGGCAATGGCGCCTTCTATCTCGTCGGTCCAGAGGTGTCCGTAGTTCAGGCGCACGTAATCCGTAAAGCCTTTTTGTGCGGAGAATATCGGCCCGGGTGCAATACTGATGCCGAGATTTAATGCGGCTCGATGTAGCTCCAGCGAATTGACGCCGTCAGGTAATTTTACCCACAAAAAATATCCTCCGTTCGGCGCAGTCAGGTGCGTGCCGGGCGGGAAGTGACGCTCTACGGCTTCGACGAATTTGATCTGTTGCAGTAACAGGGTGTGGCGCAGGCCGCGCAGGTGTTTGTCGTAGCCGCCTTTGTTCAGGTAGCTGGCAAGTGTGATTTGTGCGGGGACTGAGGTTGCCAGCGTGGTGGCAAGTTTTAGGCGTTCGACTTTTTTTGCATAGCGTCCAGGCGCGGCCCAGCCGACGCGGTAGCCGGGTGCGAGACATTTTGAAAATGATGAGCAGTGCATCACCAGTCCCTCGGTATCAAAAGCTTTAGCGGGTTTGGGGCGCGGCTCACTGAAATACAGTTCGCCGTAAACGTCGTCCTCGATCAAGGGCACGTTGTAGTACGTGAGCAAGGCGACCATGTCCCTTTTCTTGTCATCGGGCATCAAGCTGCCGAGCGGGTTTTGGAAGTTGGTCATCAGCCAGCAAGCGGCGGGTTGGTGTAGCTCAAGTGCACGCGCCAATGCGTCCAGATCAATGCCGTCTCTCGGGTGGCTGGGTACTTCAACTGCTTTTAAACCGTTGCGCTCAATTGCCTGCAATGCCGCATAAAAGGTGGGCGAGGCGATCAGCACAGTATCGCCGTGTTCCGTTACCGCTTGCAAGCAGAGGTTCAATCCTTCCAGTGCGCCGTTGGTAATCACGATTTCGTCGGGTGATACCTGCAAGCCGTCGATCATATAGCGCAATGCAATTTGGCGGCGCAGTTCGGCATCCCCAGGGCCGATGTCTTCTACGCTGCGCCAGGGATCCATTGCTTGTACGCAGGCTGCCATTGTTTTCGCCAGGCGCGCCATCGGAAATAGCAGCGGGCTGGGGAAGGCTGAACCCAACGGCACCACTTTGCGGGCGCGCGTCGATTCCAGTACCTCGAAAACCAATTCGCTGACATCCACTGGAGCTGCTTTGGAGTTGCGATGGATGTCGGGTTCAGGAAGCTGCGGCAGATGCGGCGTCCCGCCGCAGACATAGTAGCCCGAACGCTCACGCGCCGAAATCAGGCCGCGCGCTTCCAGCAGGTAGTAGGCATGGAACACGGTTGAGGGGCTGACTTTGCGGGCGGTGCTGGCCTGCCGTATCGAAGGCAGCTTTTCGCCGCGCGCCAGCAGCCCCTCTTTAATGGAGTGCGCGAGGTCGTTGGCCAGTTTTTCGTATCGTTTCATGTCGGAGATTCGGAAGATTTTGGTGATTATGAATCTGATACGGTCTTTTTTCCAGTTTCTGATTCTGTAACTCGTGCCGCAAACTGCCTACTATGACGACAGAGCATTATTTGCCACTATAACTATTCAGAGGAGAGGCAGCATGCAACAAGAAGTCGGCGCCATTACAGCGCTCTATCAGGAACTGGCGTCATATCCGGTCAATACCGGCGAGAAAACTGTCCATGCTAAACGCATGCCGGGTTTTTTTCGCTCACTTAGAACTTTTACGCAGATGGGCTTGTGGCTGCCGCTCCTGATGCTGCCCTATCTGCGCTGGAATGGCAGGCAAGCCATCCTCATCGATATTGACCACAGTCAGTTTCACGGCTTTAACCTGACCGTCAGACCGGACGAAATCTGGATGCTGATGTTGCTCTCACTGGGCGGATCCGTGCTGATGTTCATGGTGACTAACATCGCATCGCGCGTCTGGTGCGGATATTTTTGTTTTCAGTCTACATGGGTAGACTTGTTCACCTGGATCGAAGCTAAGGTAGAAGGAAAGCCGTCTGCGCGGCGCGGGTTGGCGAACGTCCCGTGGAATGCGGACAAGATTCTCAGGAAGGTTTTCAAGCACGCTATCTGGTTCGGGGTGTCGTTGTTCACTGCCATCAGTTTTTCCATCTGGTTTGTTGATGCGTTTGAATACTGGAACAAACTGCTTCATCTCCAGTTGCCAAGGGCTGGCTGGATAACCCTGGCATTGATTATGAGCGGCACCTATCTTTATGCGGGTTTGATGCGCGAACAGATGTGCCAATGGATGTGCCCTTACGCCCGATTTCAGTCTGTCATGGCCGATGGAAAAACCGTCATGCCCATTTATGACTTCAATCGGGGCGAGCCTCGCGGCAAGTTGCGCAAGGGCGATGAAGCTCTGGCAAAACAAGGCGATTGCATCGACTGTTACCAGTGTGTGCAAGTTTGTCCGACGGGCGTTGATATTCGTCAGGGGCATCAATTGGGCTGCATCACCTGTGGCTTGTGTATAGACGCGTGCAATTCGGTGATGGACAAAATCGACAAGCCGCGCGGCTTGATACGCTACGCATCAACGGATGAAATTGAGGGGAAGCCCGTGACGATGCACTTCCAGAATCCCCTGATTTGGGTCAATGCCGCCATCTTGCTGGCGTCATTTTTGGGTGTGATATACGGCCTGACCCATATGTCATCGGTGACGCTCAACGTCAGGCCGGAACGCCAGCCCTTGTTTGTGCGTATGAGCGATGGCGCTATCCAGAACCGGTACGAGTTCAAGTTGATGAACAGAACAAGCCGGGATATGCAGATCAGGGTGACGGCCGAAGGGGGGGTAAAGGATCAGCTGCTTTTGGGTCCCGAAAATCCAATCGCAGTTCCGCATGAGCGGGGCGTCTCTTTTACGGTGTTCGTAAAAGCACCCGCCCGGAATATTGTCATGGCTGTCACGCCCATTAAATTTCATGTGGAGAGTCTGGGAGATCCGACTGTTTCGGCAGGCTACAGCACCTTGTTCAATGCCCCTGCATTATAGGGTAACTGCTAAAACGCTATAAAGGAGGCGAGCTGTTGGGTGGCAGAGAGTCGGGTGACGAAGCCGGAAACTCGCCGTCCAGATAGAACCAGCGACCATCTGCAAAAACGAATCGGCTGATCTCGTGCATGCGATGGGCGCGCCCGCCGATTTTGTAGCGCGCCACAAATTCAACGGTGTTCGATTCATTGCGATGCTTTTTGATGTCCAGCCCCAGCCATTTTTCACCGGCAAAATCGAGTGAGGCCGGGCGCGTGCTTGTATGCCAGGTGGCGAGCAGGTAGTCCTCAAGTTTCAGGACATAGGCGCTGTAGCGTGAGCGCATCAACCGCTGCGCGTCGGGTGCCGGATCGCCTGCGTGGAACGGCCCGCAGCAGCTTGCGTAGTCAGGCCCGCCGCAGGGGCAGGGCTTTAACTTTGCCATGCAAGTCCGGTTGACGGGCTGCCATGCCAGATGACAGGTTCAATTTCGACCACGCCATCGTCGCTGGTCATCATCAGATTGCCTTCCTGTATGGTGCATTGCAAACTCATGTTGCGTTGTGCCAGGTTGGCCAGTGCTTGTGTACTTGCAACAGGCAGGTTGATGATGGTAAGATTTTTCTGTCGTGCAAACAGGCTCTTGTTTTGTGCAAACCACAAATCGGCCACGCGGCCGCCATAACAATACACCACGACGTGATTGGCGCGGCCACAGGCTTTTCGAATCAGTTTTTCATCGGGTATGCCCACGTCTATCCATAACTCAATCGACCCGGTTAAATCTTTTTGCCACAAGTCCGCCTCATCATCGGCTGTCATGCCCTGGCCGAACTCCAGATATTCATGTGCGTGCAGCGCGAAGGCCAGCAAACGCACCATCAGGCGTTCATCTGTTTCTGACGGGTGTCTGGCCAGAGTCAGTGCGTGATCTGCATAGTAATAACGATCCATGTCAGCAATTTGCAGGGTCGCTTTGAAGATGGTAGCTTTGATGGCCATAGGGCAGTTGGAGTGGTGTAAAGGGGGGGATTCTAACAGGATGGGCACTTTGCTACATCCGTTGGATAGTATTGCAACGCCGTTCCGACTATAATTCGCATTCTATTCGTTATTGACCCTATTACGATGCAGTTGTTTGCCTTTGGCCTTAATCATCAGACAGCGCCGCTTGCCGTGCGCGAGCAAGTTGCGTTCAATGTGGACGGGATAGAGAACGCGTTGCGGGATTTGGTGGAAAATGGTGCGGCGAAGGAAGCGACGATACTCTCCACTTGTAATCGTATGGAGCTGTATTGTAATGCAACAAAGCCCGAACACGCGATTGATTGGTTGGCAGAATATCATCATTTGCCGCGTAAAGAGTTAGAGCCCTATCTGTATTCTCTGCCTCGCGAGTTGGCCGTTAAGCACTCCTTTCGCGTCGCCAGTGGTTTGGATTCAATGGTGTTGGGCGAGCCGCAAATTCTGGGGCAGATGAAACAGGCCGTCAGGCAGGCTGAGCAGGCAGGTACAATGGGTATCTTGCTGCACAAACTGTTCCAAAATACTTTTTTCGTTGCGAAACAAGTGCGTACCGAAACGGAAATCGGTTCTAATCTGGTATCTATGGCGGCTGCAGCTGTAAGGCTGGCAGAGCGAATTTTTCCTAGTATCGCAGAGCAAAATGTATTGTTTGTCGGTGCGGGCGAAATGATTGAGCTTAATGCTATCTATTTCGCGGCCCGTAACCCCAAACGAATCACCGTTGCTAACAGAACGTTGGAGCGTGCACAGACGCTCGCGCGTCAATTTAATGGTCATGCCATTACCTTGTCTGACTTGCCTGAGCAACTCGCGCAAAACGATATTATCGTTACATGTACGGCGAGTCAATTACCGATTCTGGGCAAGGGGATGGTAGAGCGTGCGCTTAAGGTGCGTCGTCACAAGCCTTTATTTATTGTTGATCTTGCTGTTCCTCGTGACGTGGAAGCGGAAGTCGGCGAGCTCAATGACGTCTTTTTGTATACAGTCGATGATATTGCTGACGTCGTCAAAGATGGCTTGCAGTCTAGGCAAAGTGCAGTCAAGGAAGCCGAAGTGATTATTGAGTCAGGTGTCTCCGACTTTATACACTGGATGGAGTCGCGAAATGTTGTACCGACGATACGAGCATTGCGTGAACAAGCAGAAAACAGTCGTCGTTATGAACTTGAAAAGGCACTGCGCTTGTTAGCGCGGGGTGAAAGCCCTGAAAAGGTGCTGGAAACTATGGGTCGTGGGCTGACTAATAAATTTTTGCATGCACCTACCCATGCGTTGAATCAAGCACATGGAGGGGATAGGGATAACCTTCTCGAGGTGATACACCGCTTGCATCACTTGCATCCTGAAGAATAGTGGCAATATTGTTTTATTGAACTCGCTGCATCCCTTTTGTCGTGCGTGTGCACGGCCTGCGTCGTTAATACGTCGTTGTCTTGTTTGATTTTCGAAATAGAATTGCAATGAAACCAAATATCGCTACAAAACTGGCTCAATTAAGCGAGCGTCTCCTCGAGGTTAATCAACTGCTGAGTACCGAAGAAGCCACTAAAGATATGGACACGTATCGCAAGTTGAACCGCGAACGCGCCGAACTTGAGCCGGTGGTGGAACTGTTTCACGCCTACCAAGCTTGCGAAGGCGACATCAGCGCCGCGCGTGAAATGAGTGACGATCCTGAAATGCGCGAATTTGCCGATGCAGAAATCAAGGAAGGCGAGGCGCGTCTGACACAACTGGATTGCGAATTGCAAACGCAATTACTGCCTAAAGATCCCAATGACGAGCGCAGCGTGTTTCTGGAAGTGCGCGCGGGTACCGGTGGCGACGAAGCCGCCTTATTCGCCGGCGACCTGTTCCGCATGTATTCGCGCTTTGCCGAACGTCGCCGCTGGCAGGTTGAAATCGTTTCGGAAAGCCTGGGTGAAATGGGCGGCTACAAGGAAATTATCGCGCGTATCGAAGGACAGGGCGCGTATTCGGTATTGAAGTTTGAGTCCGGCGCACACCGCGTGCAACGCGTTCCGACCACTGAAACGCAAGGTCGCGTACACACCTCGGCGTGTACCGTGGCGATCATGCCGGAAGTCGATGAAGTGAATGACGTGGTGTTGAATAATTCCGATCTGCGCATCGACACCTTCCGCGCTTCGGGTGCGGGTGGTCAGCACATTAACAAAACCGATTCAGCGGTGCGCATCACGCATATTCCGACCGGCGTGGTGGTCGAGTGTCAGGATGGCCGTTCGCAGCATCAGAATAAGGCGCAGGCGATGCGCGTGTTATGCGCCCGAATCAAGGATGCGCAAGTGCGCGCGCAGAATGCAGAAACCGCTGCCACTCGCAAGAGTCTGGTGGGTAGCGGCGACCGTTCCGAGCGGATTCGCACCTACAATTATCCGCAAGGCCGCGTCACCGATCACCGCATCAACCTCACCTTGTATAAGATGGATGCCATCATGGACGGTGAGATCAGTGAACTTACCGGCGCGCTGATGGCTGAACATCAAGCCGAACAACTCGCCGCCATGGCGGAAGATGTCAATTTCTAAACGCGGGATTTTTGATGCGGCTCAGTCTATTGAGGGCATTCTTCAGATTGACAGCAAGCGTCTGGAGGCAGCGCTCAGTCTCGATGCCAGGACGGCGCGTATCGAAGTGCAGATTCTGTTGCAAACGCTACTGAACGTCAATCGGGCGTATGTGCTGACTTACTCTGAGCGAGTGTTGAGTGATGATGAGTTGTCGCGTTACACCGGATTGAGGGATCGGCGTCTGCAGGGTGAGCCGATAGCTTATATTCTGGGTGAACGTGAATTCTATGGGCTTAATTTCCGGGTTACGTCTGCCACGCTGATTCCCCGACCCGATACCGAATTGCTGGTCGAGCTGGCGCTGCAACAGATTTCGCAACGTGGCCTATGTCGTGTGCTGGATATGGGTACAGGCAGCGGAGCTATTGCGCTGTCCATCGCTCATGTGCGCCCGAATGCCGATGTGGTTGCGGTGGACGCTTCAAAAGCGGCTTTGTTGGTTGCCAGTGAAAATATCCTGCGCCTTAATCTTAGTAATGTCCGTCTGCTGCAGAGTGATTGGTTCGCCGCTCTGGCAGGCGAGCACTTCGATCTTATCGTCTCCAATCCACCTTACATCGAAATGGATGATGTGCATCTCAAGCTGGGCGACGTGCGTTTCGAACCCTTGAGCGCATTAGCTTCAGGCGCGGATGGGCTGGACGATATTCGTCGTATCCTGCGGGACGCTAAAAATCATCTCAAGGCAGGCGGCTGGCTGATGTTTGAACACGGTTACGATCAAGCACTGCGCGTGCGCCAATTGATGCAGCAAGCCGGCTTTACGAATGTGACATCCGCGCGAGACTTATCCGGCATTGAACGCGTAACACGAGGTCACGCTTGACGTTGATGCACTTGCTCTGCGATAATTTCCGACAATTCAATTAAGGTAATAATTATGACCACTCTAGATATTCAAAAGCTGATCGCCGAACAAGTCGCCAGCAATGATGTTGTCCTATACATCAAAGGTTCCGCTAAGTTTCCTCAGTGCGGTTTTTCTGCCAATGTCGTGCGCATATTAAATTTGTTGGGCGTCAAAAACTTTCTGGCGGTTAACGTATTTGAAGAGCCCGGCTTAGTTGCGGGTTTGGTTGAGTATGCGAGTTGGCCGACTTTGCCGCAGTGCTACATTCGTGGCGAATTTATCGGCGGGTCGGATATCATGACCGAAATGTACCAAAGTGGTGAGTTAAAACAATTGTTGGGAGCGTTGGCGACGGCGGGCTAATTTCAGCCTGAGCGTATTTTCGAAATACTCTGGCACTTGTAATCTGTCACCCTCATGGCATTACATTTCATCGTTCGTTCAACCGATTTTTATGCGAACACCGACACGTTAGAACCACTCGAACTGGAATTTGAGTTGCCGTAGGCTTGCAATAAATCAAACATCTGCTTCATTATCAGTGGGTCCGTATTTGAAGAGGTACTTTTAAGTTCTCCGTTTGAAGAAGATGCTGTGTTTTGATAAGTTTTATCGTAACTCTGCGCTTCCTGAAAACTAACTTTCCCATCGTTGTTGGCATCAGCCGCCTCAAAGTTTTGGGCAATATTGCTCATTTGGCTCGCGCGATGACTGTCCGTCGATGCCAGGGTGCTGGACAGGCTGGTGAGTTGTTCTTTGGTTAAATCAGGCCCGCCTCCCTGAGGCGGAGGCATTCTTCCGGGTGGCGGCATTGCCCCTTGCCCGCCAATTAAAGAGCCATTCATACGCATTTGATTGAACTGACTATTGAGACTGGCTGCCAGCTTTTCAATTCCGCTTGCCATCTCGTTTTTAGTGATTTTCCCGTCGCTATTGCCATCCAAATTTTGGAATATATCATCTGCACTAGCGCCGTTTTTCGCGCCTGCCCCGACGTTTTCTGATCCGGCTATCTGATTCAGGCCAGACTGAATTTCGCCTTTTTCAATATACCCCTTGCCCGAGGTGTCGAGTTTAGTAAACAAGCTCTCCGCCATCTTTGCTGGACTAGGTCTCTGCTGCACCATCATCCAACTGTTTCCAGCCCCCATTCCACTAATCGTACTCATGAACTACTCCTTATTATCCCGTTTATTCTTCAATGACTTGATAGTTGACATTATCGCCAGCGATTAACAGAACAACTACCCGGTTTTGTGTAAATTCAGGTAAATCTATGTTAAGTCCGGAGTACCAGACGCGCGTAGCTGTCAATCCGGATCGCCGTGAAGAGATTTTGTTTGAATGATCGGTTGTGGTGCTTACTGTCTGGGCGGATTGGGGTGCGCGTCAGGTGCCTCTTTTGGCTTGCACGCAAGCGGCTTACCCTCCGGTGCCCAGCAAGTTCCTTTAACGACACCATGTGGCGAGGTAAAACTGCACTCCTGATTTTCTCTCAATGACTTGCAGGCATCGAGTGCTTCTTTTGGCGGCATGCGCGGCGCATCTGGATGCTCAGCCGCTTGCGCAAGAAGAAGCCCGGACGAACAGGTTAGCGCTGCCAGCAGACTGTACTTTATTAATGTCTTGTTTAAGATTCTCATGATAGAACTCCTTTTGTTGCCGCCCCTTCAGGATGGAGAAGCCGAGTAATGGATACATTATTAATTCAGGCCGTATTAAGAGCAGTTAAGGTCATGTAAAAACAGGTAAATGCGAAACTTTTTTCACGCTTCATGATTTAAAAGGCGTAGGAAGCCGCAAGCAATCTTGAAATCGAGTCGGGTTTGCTGATAACAGGGCTGCTCTTTGCCGCGTTGGAAAGTTGAGTTGCCGTTAAATCTGCGGTAATGGCAAGCTCTCTACTCATATCGAAACGCAGCATCAAATTTGTACGCATATCCTTCAGGCCGGCAGACGGCGTATACACCCATATGCTCCGCCAGACGTTTACGTTGCAGTTCGGTCAGAATTGCCCATACTTTGAATTCGGTTTCAGCGTGTATATAAATCAATGTGGACATTGCTTTGCTATGCTCCTCCGTCAGTGACCTGGCCTTGGCCGCATCGAACTTGTCCGATTTAGCTAATTGGTGAAGGTCGTTCATGGTTCGGTGAGCGATTCTGTCGTTTTCAAATATCGCAGGTGCTTGTCCGTAAATTACGTCGAAGACCTTTTTCTGCTGTACGTCGCTTAAATCAAGCGCTTGCAACCGGGCAAGTTCTTCCAATTGGGGCAGTAGCTTTTCCGTAGCCATATGCGGCATTTCACCCATCATGTGACCAAGTGGAGGCATTGTACCCGGCATTTGCGGCGAACCCATAGGGCCATCACAGGCAAAAGCAAATATAGGCATTGCGGTGAGCAAGGCGCTAGCGAGAATATTTCGTGTCATTTTTTTCATCATCATCTCCTTCGTCAAGTTGATCGATCTCTGTGAATCGACGGGACGAATTTTCAACCGGGATGATGTAAGGTGCATTTAACCCGTGTAAATCCGAGTAAATGTCCGATAATCGCCTTTCACTTGCCGCGATGCTTGGCTAGTATCCGGTTCACCCCTTTTGGCTATCCATATGATGAATGAAAAAATTCTTTTAGTTGATGACGATGTCGAACTCGTCGAAATGATTCGCGACTATCTGATCCAGGAAGGCTTTGAGGTCGTCATTTGCCATGATGGTGAAACAGGGGTTGGCGAAGCACTCAAAGGCCTTTACGCTCTGGCCGTGGTAGATGTGATGATGCCGGGGATAAACGGCGTCGAAGTGCTGCGACGAATTCGCAAGGATGGTTCCTTGCCTGTCATTATGCTGACCGCGCGCGGAGATGATACGGATCGCATTATCGGCCTGGAACTGGGGGCGGATGACTATGTGCCAAAACCCTGCACGGCCAGAGAGGTGACTGCACGTATTCGCGCAATACTAAAACGGGTCAATAACGCCAGTCGTGACCGAGCTTCGGAAAATCATGCCGGCAAACTGACCATTTGGCCCGAGCAGCGCAAGGTAGAGTGGTGTGGCAGGCCAGTTGAGCTGACGAGTACAGAATTCAGTCTGCTGGAAGTGCTGATCCTTCATGCCGGACAGATCGTCAGCAAGGATGCCTTATCCGAACAGGCGCTGGGGCGAAAACTCATGCGTTTTGATCGCTCTATTGACGTACACATGAGCAGCATTCGTCAAAAGCTGGGCTGCTTGCAGGATGGGCGTTCCTGCATTCAAACCGTTATTCGCAAGGGTTATATGCTGATCAAGGAGTAGCTCATGGGACGACTGTTCTGGAAATTTTTCTTTATTTTCTGGCTGGCTCAGGTGATCACCTCAATCGGTGTGGGCTTTGCCATCTGGGCGTTACGTCCGCAGCCGATGACCGGCAGTGAACATGCTATTCAGATGAATCCGCCAGCCCCTCCCTCTTTTTGGCCGCCTGGTGCAGCTTATCCCATGCCGCCGGGCCCACCGCCCCCGCACGGGGAAGATCGTGCCGGTTTTTTGCCCCCCTTATTCCGATGCTGGCGGGCAGCGCGGTGAGTCTTATTTTTGCCTGGCTATTGGCATGGTATTTTTTCCGTCCGATTCAACTGTTGCGTAAGGCATTCGTTGCCGCTGCCGATGGAAAGCTGGAAACACGCATTGCGCTATCCATGGGCAACCGAAATGATGAGCTGTCTGACCTCGGGCAGGACTTTGACAATATGGCTGAACGTTTGCAAAACCTAATGGAATCACAACGTCGTCTTTTGCACGATGTCTCTCATGAGGTACGCTCCCCTTTGGCCAGGCTACAGGCGGCGACGGATTTGATGCAGCAGCAGCCCGAACGCGCTATCGAATTCATCCCTCGATTGCAAAGAGATGCCGGGCGTATCGACACTCTGGTGGGTGAATTGCTCACACTGGCGCGTCTTGATTCAGGCATGACCAAGATTGCGAATGAAACGGTCGGTTTATGCGAGCTCGTCGATCAGATAGCGAATGACGCAAGCCTAGAGGCTGATGCCAAACATTGCCATGTGGACGTTAGCCTGCCTGAATCAATAATCATCACGGGAAACCATGAGCTTCTGTACCGTGCAATTGAAAACGTCGTACGCAATGCCGTCCTGCACTCGCCGGAAAGTTCACGGGTCGGGATTGCTGTCACTCAGGATTTTTCAGCGCAACACGCCATCATCACTATCACCGATTGCGGGAGCGGTGTAACGCCGTCACAGCTTGAAAGCATTTTCCAGCCCTTCTTCCGCAGCGCAACAAATTCTGAAAAGTCAGGCTATGGTTTGGGGTTGGCGATCACGCAACGAGTCGTAAAAGCGCACGGCGGTAATATAGTGGCGAAAAATTCTGCTGCTGGCGGACTGGAGATGACAATATCATTGCCCTTCATTGTTGTATGAACGAGTATGCACGGCTTAGCATTGACGATTGGCAGCTACAAAGTAATCAATCGTCAATAACCGCTTAGGTCTCGGCAACAGATGGGAGTGATCGTCTGATATCTGCCCACTAGCAAAGAACTGGTGTGTATTTATGAGGAGTCAGTCGAAGATTTGCTGTATGAAAAACGACGCGATTTGATTCAGGTAACAGGCCGTGTGCTGTTCGGTGAGCAGGGGGCGCACAAGCAAATCATCGACGTGACTGATATTCGTGATCTTGATCTATTAATGCTGACGCTCGATACGGTTCGGCATGGCACACTTACAATTAAAGCAGAATTTGCTGAACAAATTTTTAGAGCTGATTCATGCCGTGTAAGCAGAGTGATGTCGAAAAGAGCCTGCGGCTAAAGGGCTTCAGAGCCAGAGAAGGCGATCACAACTATTTCAATTATTACTCTAAAGCGGGCAAGAAAACGGCCGTTTTCACCAAAAACAGCCACGGTACGCGCGAAATCGACGACAGTTTTCTTTCCCGCACGGACAAAAAATGCAAGTTGAGCAATAAAGATTTTGGCTTGCTGATCGAATGTCCGCTGGATCGCGATACCTTTGATGCCAAGCTCATCGCACAAAGTGCGGTAGCAGCCCCAACAGCATAAGCATAAAACTGGTGTGACTTTTTTATGGAGTGAGTGATATAATCCGAGCATGAATTTATTGAAGTCCCCCTCATTTCTACTCAATTGTTGTTTTGCCATCATGCTGTTACTGAGCCTGTGGATGAGTGGTGTGCAGGATTTATTGGTACACAATGTGCTGGATAACGGCGACGGTGAACTGACACTCGACGCAGATTTCCACAGCAATGACTCTTTTGAACAGG
>CAIOSY010000158.1 GCA_903861075.1 uncultured Nitrosomonadales bacterium | reverse complement strand
TCATCGACCACTTCTCCCAACCTTGCACCAGCTGCACAGCCAGCCGTGCCACCGATCAATCCGCCGATAATCGCACCAAAGAGACTGCCGACTAGTTCTGCCATTAAGCCGACGGCAGCACCAATTTCTGCACCGCCGACAGCAGAGCTGACACCGGCAGCCGTGCCTGCGACAGCACCGATTGTGCCGCCAGTCTTTTTTCCATAGTTGCGCAGTTTTACATGGCTGGATTCGCAGTGTGGACAGCAAATACCGCCTGTGTAGCTGAAGTTATTTTGGTTTTGCATGGTTGCTCCTTTTTTAGTTGGGTTACGGTCGTTTATGGAACGTGATTCTGGTGTCAGCTTGAACGTGCGGCATGGTCAGTATTCGACTTCATGCTTTGGGCGTATTTGGCTAAGGCAATCGTGGAGAGCACACCTGCGGCAAAGACAATCGCAAAGGCTGCCAGCATTTCAAGCGGTGAATTTCCGGTAATCATGAACGCTCACCAACCTGCCGGTTTCCTGCGCAAGCTTCAGGCTTAAATTTGAGCTGGCCAATATGGCAGGCGCTGATTTCTTGGTCGCGACGCTTGCCCCGATAGACAGGCTGATACAGGCTTCCTCCCTCGTAGGC
This sequence comes from uncultured Nitrosomonadales bacterium, assembly GCA_903861075.1. Lineage (GTDB taxonomy): Bacteria > Pseudomonadota > Gammaproteobacteria > Burkholderiales > Gallionellaceae > Gallionella. The sequence continues at coordinate 11,204 of CAIOSY010000158.1, read as the reverse complement.
GTATAGGTACTCGACCTCGACAATATCCCCTGAGACAGGAACATCATTGTTCGGCGGAATGGTGACGTTACCGACTAGGGTCATTTGATCCAAGGTGGCGTTGGGATGAATACTGAGTTCCAATAGCCCAAGCTGAACGCTTCGCCGGTCAGGATTGATTGCCAGCACGCAGCAGGTAGCGGATTCAGTAAATTTGAATTTCAGCCAATCACCACCTGAGTTTGGACGACCTTCTGTGACTGGACAATTCGTTCGTTTGAATACAACACCCTCACCATTGCTCGCTACAACCTTATTCCATAGGTCACCTTTCTGATCTGTCGTGATGGCTATCGGTACGGCTTGGATGTGTCGGCATTTGGACAGAACTGATTCAGCCAGTCGCATCCGTTCAATCCAAGGCAATGAGTGAATCTGCTGACCTTGAAGAATGTGGAGGTCAAAAACATGCAGTACATCACCGATGATTTCACCGTCCACGCGAATCGCACCACTCTGATCGTCAATAGCCTGAAGTTCATCCGCAACATTCTGAGGTAACGGCACGATTAGTCCACGCCGATTGATGCCGATGACGTAACCGTTTTCAGCGTGAGCGGCACGCCGTTCGCCGTCCATTTTTTCCTGTGCTGTCCAGTTGTGGTCGGTTATCAAGCCCATTGCTTCATGCTCGGTGATTGGATTGAGCAGTTGCGGCATAAAGCCGGTTTTGACACCGGCATGCTCTGTGGATTGGTAGGCAGCGCCAGATACATCTTGGGTATAGCCTTTGGCAGTTTTCTCCTTCACCAGCTTGTCGAAGATCCGCCTGGCTTCAGTGAGTTCGACTGGTGACGAGGTTTTAGTGCCTGTGGTCAATGCGCCGCCACGACGACCATAACGGAAATTAACGACATTGCCGCCGACGACCTCTACGATTTCAACGTGATATTCTTTATTGCTTCGACCTTCAGTGAAATACAGGCTGGTTTTTACGATTGCACTCATGGCGTTCTCCTGAATAAAAATGGCGTAAAAAAACCCACGACCGGAATACGGTGCGTGGGATTGGATGATTGATTGATATAGCCAAACTATTGCTTAGCTACATTAAGGTTATATATGACTGAAATTTTCTAGGATCGAGGAGTTGACGGCGTGGGCTGAGCGAAAAGCGGGAGTCCAATACTACTGAAAGTCGCAAAACGAATCCCGTGCGTTAAATTGATGCTGATGGAATGAGAAGCTTGGGGGTGTCTAAATGGATGGGCATGTGTCTAAAAAATCCTGGATATAGACGATGTCAATGAATGCATAACCTCACGCGTACAAATATGATTGCCTTGTACAGCTTAAATTATCAGGAAATATCTTTGGTTAGACATCAGCGTTGCTCGAAATACCCTAACTTAAGCTGATGGTAGAATAGATGGTGTATATAAATAAAAAACGCGCCAGAAGGCGCGTATTTGCTTGATACCTGGCGGAGAAGGGGGGATTCGAACCCCCGTTGGGATATTATCCCAAACACGCTTTCCAGGCGTGCGACTTAAACCGCTCATCCACCTCTCCGAAGACCGCGAATCATAAAACAGTTCAGCTTTAAGTGCAATCGCTTTTATCCATAAAATGGGCATTCAATCGAATTTATGTGTAAATGCCCCAGAAAATAATCAAGACCGGCAAGTAATACACAAAACCGCCAAGTTCAATTTTTATTTTTCAATCGCGAAGTGATACCATGCAGATTCTTGTACTCGCCCACTCTAAAATGATCTGGAAACCCAATGTTACCGTTGCTGCCGTCATCGAACGTGATGGGAAATTTTTACTGGTTGAAGAACACACCACACAAGGTCTGCGTTTTAATCAACCTGCGGGGCACTGGGAAGCTAATGAAACCTTAAACGAGGCTACGATACGGGAAACCTTTGAAGAGTCAGGATATGATTTTTCACCAGAATTTCTGATCGGAATCTACCGCTGGCAGGCAAAGGAATCAAATACGACTTATTTGCGTTTTGCCTTTTGCGGACACATTACTGCTTATCATCCTGAGCATAAACTTGATCAAGGAATCGTGCGCGCCGTCTGGCTCACGATCGATGAAATTCGTGCCAACCACACCCTGCACCGCAGCCCGCTGATTTTACGTTGCTGTGAGGACTATCTGGCAAACAAACGTTACCCACTCGATTTACTGGTGCATTATGAATAAAAATAAACGTATCGTCGTCGGCATGTCCGGTGGAGTAGACTCTTCTGTTACCGCGCTGCTTTTAAAGCAGCAAGGTTATGACGTCATCGGTCTATTCATGAAAAACTGGGAAGATGACGACAACAGTGAATATTGCTCTTCACGTCAAGATCTGCTCGATGCGGTATCAGTTTGTGACACTATAGGCATTCCGATTGAAGCCGTGAATTTTGCAAAAGAGTATAAGGATAGGGTGTTTAGCGCATTTTTAAGCGAATATCAGGCGGGCCGTACGCCGAATCCGGATATTTTGTGCAATGCGGAAATCAAGTTCAAGGCTTTTTTAGATCACGCGATTGCACTGGGAGCCGATACCATCGCGACAGGTCATTATGCGCAGGTACGCGAAGTCGACGGTTTATTCCAACTGCTCAAAGCAAGCGATAGCAGCAAGGATCAAAGCTATTTTTTACACCGTTTAAATCAAACGCAATTAAGTCGCGCCCTGTTCCCACTCGGAAAGCTTTTAAAATCTGACATTAGAAAAATTGCGAAACAACATGGGCTTAGCAACCATGCCAAGAAAGATAGTACCGGTATTTGCTTTATCGGAGAACGCCCCTTTCGTGAATTTTTAAGCGGGTACTTACCCACTCAACCGGGTGAAATGCGCACACCGGAAGGAAAGTTAGTCGGTCGTCATATTGGACTTTCCTTCTACACGTTAGGCCAGCGTCAAGGTTTGGGAATAGGCGGCATAAAAACATCATCAACCGTCAACAAAAAACATGATCATCAAACGGATGCTTTAATTCAGCATGAACCCTGGTTCGTCGCCGCAAAAGATATGGCGAACAATCGTCTGATCGTGGTACAAGGACACGACCACCCTGCCCTATTAAGCCCCGGGCTATCGGCACTCAATGCACACTGGATAAGTGGCAGCGCACCCGAACTGAACCATCTTTATGCAGCAAAAACACGTTATCGCCAGGCGGATGCCCCATGCCGCATCAGCTCTTTTACCAGCGACCAGTGTTCTGTTTCATTTGAGCATTCGCAATGGGCGGTCACACCAGGACAGTCGCTAGTTGTTTATGATGGTGAGGTGTGTTTAGGCGGGGCAATTATTGAAAACAGCATCAGCGAACCCGTTTAAACAAACCCTGCTTGAACTTAACTGAAAAAATGCGCCTAAAAACAAGATATTTCCCATTGCAACAGTAAGTTAGCGCAGTTGATACGACATCAGGATATAGCGATTCAGTGTTACTCGTTGTACACAGTCGCATAAACTGCTTCAATTCGCGTAAAATAACCACTTTATGATTCAAGGCACTACCATGACTACGCTTACCAAACTTACTGCACTCTCTCCACTCGATGGACGTTATCACGGCAAGGTCGATGCATTACGCGGCTATTTCAGCGAATTTGGACTGATTCGTTTTCGCGTACAGATCGAAATAGAATGGCTCAAATCGCTCGCTGCGCAACCTGATATTCCCGAAGTCGGGCCTTTTTCATCTGACACGATTGCCAAACTAGACGCGCTGAATGCGAACTTCTGCGAAGCCGATGCCCAGGCAATTAAAAATATTGAAAAAGTTACCAACCACGATGTCAAAGCCATCGAATACTGGTTGCGCGACCGGCTTGCAGCCTATCCTGAAACGGCTCGCTGCCTGGAATTTATACATTTTGCCTGCACCTCGGAAGACATCAACAATCTGTCACACGCGCTAATGCTTAAAAATGGTCGCGAACAGACAATGACACCTGCATTAGAACTGATCATTTCCCGTTTAACTGAGCTTGCACATCAATTAGCTGATTTACCCATGCTGTGCCGTACCCACGGACAGACAGCAACACCCAGCACGCTGGGCAAGGAGATGGCCAATGTGGTTTATCGTTTACAACGTGCAGCGCAACGTTTATCTGGCGTTGAAATCATGGGGAAAATCAATGGTGCAGTCGGCAATTATAATGCGCATCTGGCCGCCTACCCTGACGTTGACTGGGAGGCTTTTGCCGAAAAATTCATCACGGATCTCGGTATAACCTTCAACCCCTACACCATCCAAATCGAGCCGCATGACTATATGGCGGAGTTATTCGATGCATTTGCACGTATCAACACCATATTGATAGACTTGAACCGCGACATTTGGGGCTATATTTCGCTGGGATATTTCAAACAAAAGGTCATTAAGGGTGAAGTGGGTTCCTCTACCATGCCACATAAGGTCAATCCGATAGACTTTGAAAATTCTGAAGGAAACTTAGGCTTGGCTAATGCGTTGCTACGCCATTTATCTGAAAAATTACCCATTTCCCGCTGGCAAAGAGATTTGACCGACTCCACCGTATTGCGCAATATGGGCGTCGCGCTCGGTTATACCCTGCTGGCCTATGAATCCTGCTTAAAAGGATTGAACAAACTGGAAGTCAATGCCCCGCGTGTAACAAGCGATCTCGATGCTAGCTGGGAAGTCATGGCAGAACCCATCCAGACCGTGATGCGCCGCTACAATATTGAAAATGCCTACGATAAACTCAAAGAATTGACACGCGGACAAAGTGGCATTAATCGTCAGTCACTTGCGTTTTTTATTGCAACACTGGACATTCCTGAAAACGAGAAACAGCGTTTATTGCAACTATCGCCTGAAACCTATATTGGTCGTGCCGCCGAATTGGCGAAGCGCATTTAAGGATATTTATTACGCACCCAAAGTAGTGTAGCCATCGGTGCTTGCATACCGACTGGATACGCTACTTAGCATTAGGGTGTTCTATCGCAAATCACGACTGTATATTGCCCACGTGCTAAATCACTTTAAACCCTTCCTTGTATTGCTCGTAATCTCGCTCATCGAGGGATGTGCCGGCACAACACCTCCTCCGCCCACACCTGAGCCTGCCATTAGCATTGTGCTTAGTCAGCCCATACGTAAACCGGTGGAACAGTCGAAAACCCCGGAAAAAATACTTGTGCCTGCAGCTAGTTCAACGCCAAATGAACAACAAGTTAAATCTTTGATTACGAAGCTATTACCGGCCACACTCAAAGACAAGGAGGGCTGGGCATCTGACCTACAAAGCGCATACAAAGCACTGCATATTAGCCCGACTAATGAGCATTTTTGCGCGGCCATCGCCGTCATAGAACAAGAATCGAGTTTTCAAGCCGACCCGATGGTACCTGGGCTACCCGGTATAATTAGACGAGAAATAGAACAACGCCAGACAAAATACAGCGTGCCACAAAGCGTCATTGACTGGATCCTCGCCACAATTTCACATGATGGACGCAGCTATCAACAACGCATTAACGCGCTTAAAACTGAAAAGGAACTCAGCGATTTGATAGAGGAGATGATAGATCAAATTCCTGCGGGTAGAAAACTCTTTACAAACTATAATCCCGTTCATACGGGAGGGCCGATGCAAGTGAGTGTTGATTTTGCTCAAAGCCATGTACGTGCGCGTCCCTACCCATACCCGATAAAAACCAATCTGCGTAGCGAAGTCTTCACCCGACGGGGTGGCTTATATTTTGGCAGTGCTATTTTGCTCGATTATCCCGCTCCCTATAACGATATGCTTTATCGCTTTGCTGACTTTAATGCGGGGCGCTATAGCAGTCGCAATGCGGCTTTTCAATTAGCCCTATCGCGCCTGAGCAAACAAACACTGGCTTATGACGGCGATTTGCTACGCTATAAAAACGGGATAGTCTCCAGCGAACCGAGTGCAACTTTAAATGCACTGCTATCCCTACGCAAAACACTCAACATGAATGAAACGGAAATCCTTCGGGATTTACAACTTGAAAAGCTATCTACATTTAGCAATACCCCGCTTTATAAAACGCTCTTCAGTTTAGCCGATCAATCTGGCGTAAAACCACGCGTCTTTATGCCGGAAATTGATCTTAAAAGCCCAAAGATTAGTCGAAAGCTCACCACTGAATGGTTCGCCAATCGCGTCAATGAACGCTACAAAAACTGCCTAAAACAAAAAAAAACGGATCTTAAATCCTCCAATCATTAGTCTTAACTGGGAGTTTAGCAACCTTTCTTGTAATATGCTTAACATGAATAAACCTCAAATCGTTCTTGGCCTCACAGGCGGTATTGCAGCCTATAAATCGGCTGAATTAGTCCGTTTATTGGTCAAACAAAATTACGCTGTACATGTTGCGATGACGGAAGCAGCAATGCACTTTATCACGCCCACCACCATGCAAGCCCTGTCAGGCCATCCTGTAATAACATCACAGTGGGATGCCAGTGTATCTAACGGTATGCCGCACATCAACATGAGCCGGGCAGCAAATTTAATTGTAATCGCACCTGCAAGTGCTGATTTTATTGCGAAGTTAGCCCACGGAATTGCGGACGATCTTTTATCTACGCTGTGTCTGGCGCGCAATTGTCCCTTGCTGATTGCACCTGCAATGAATAAAGAAATGTGGCAGCATCCTGCAACTCAACGCAACCTTGCACAACTTGAAGCTGATGGGGTGCAGATCATGGGCCCGGATAGCGGCATACAGGCCTGCGGTGAAGAAGGACTGGGGCGTATGCTGGAACCCGAGCAACTGGCTCAACTCATCACCGCCTCACGCCAGCCCAAACTATTTACAGGAAAAAAAATATTGCTGACTGCCGGGCCAACTTATGAGGCCATTGATGCGGTAAGAGGTATTACTAATCGCAGTTCAGGAAAAATGGGTTATGCCATCGCACAGGCCGCACGAGAAATGGGCGCTGAAGTTACACTGATCTCCGGCCCTACTACACTCGCCACACCACGGGACGTTCATCAAATAAACGTACAAAGTGCCATCCAAATGTATGATGCGGTCATGCACAATGTACTCACCTGCGATATTTTCATCGGTGTGGCAGCGGTAGCAGACTTTCGTGTCGCGCATCCGAACGAACAAAAAATCAAGAATAGTCGCAACAATCTGACACTGGAATTAGTATCCAACCCGGATATACTGGCGCAAGTTGCCTCCTTACCTAATCCGCCGTTTTGCGTGGGATTCGCCGCCGAAAGTGAAAACCTGACAGAATATGCGGAACAGAAACGCCTTGCCAAAAAACTGCCGCTACTAATAGGAAATATAGCGCAACAAGCTATAGGCAGTGATTATAATGAGCTGATTTTATTCGATGATACCGGTATACACCCCTTACCACGCAGCGACAAACTTACACTAGCCAGATCAATAATGCGGTATATGGCACAAATTTACCCGGGAGATAAATAGATGAAGCACCCTGCCGTCGATGTGAAAATTTTAGACTCCAGACTGCATGAAAACATGCCCGGTTACGCGACAGCCGGATCAGCAGGAATCGATTTGCGCGCTTGTATCGAAACTCCCCTGGTCATACAACCCAAACAATGCGAACTTATCCCCGCTGGCATTGCCATTCACCTGTCTAATCCCGGCTTTGCAGCGATGATAGTGCCGCGCTCAGGTTTGGGCCACAAACACGGTATTGTGCTTGGTAATCTGGTTGGATTGATAGACTCAGACTATCAGGGACAGATTTTTGTATCGCTTTGGAATCGCAGCCAGCTTCCTTTTACCTTAATGCCGATGGAACGCATGGCGCAATTAGTCATCGTTCCTGTCATACAAGCAAAATGGAATGTCGTCGAAGATTTTCCATTGAGTGAACGCGGATCAGGCGGGTTTGGCAGCACAGGAAAACATTAACCTTAAAAAAGCTGTTGTCCGCAGATTATATGAATTAACGCAGATTAAACAAAGGGTTAAACACAGCTGTCAATTCACCGTATAGGTAACCCACATCTGGTTTGCAACTTGTTGTTAATCTGTGTGAATCTGCGTCATCTGATGAAACTACTCAATTTCTGCTAAGAGCTATGCTTTTGCAATCATTGATGCGGATTGAACTGCCGTTTTTAGGATTAACAATAGACGCTGCACAGTGAAAAAACCCGCCTAAGCGGGTTTTTTCACTTATCATCCTGGCTTCTACATCAGTGTTCCAAATTCAGTTCTATCTCCGTATTATCACCACGACGCACTGACACTTTTTCGGTCACCATGTTGTAGCCAGCCAGCTTCACGCTAATCGCATGAATACCAGGTTCAATTTCCAGACGCAATGGTGACATACCGTAATACACACCATCCAAGTAGACCTTAGCACGCGGAGGATTGGTATTGACTAACAATAATCCGTTTTTATCATCGGCATGTGGACGATACGATGAAACAGGCAGCGTCTCATTTTGCTGAGCCACAGGCATCATAGCCGGTACTACTTTAGGCAAGGAAGGCGCAACATAAACGGTTACACCTGCAATCGGCTTGGTTCCTGGTGTTAAATTAAACAAATCAGGACGCGATGCCATCAAAGATGCACTAATCGCTTCAACCGCTTTGGTGCTCGCGATACGCAATTCCTTATTCAAATAAGCCATCACATCATCTTTGTTGTTGCCGGATACACCGGCAAAACGGTTATTTCTTTCCGTAACCAAACCGGACCAGACGACCTTACCCGTCGCGACTTCTTTCAATGTCGTTTCAATCGCAATAGAAATATCATCACGATCCTTTACATTCAGCGTCAATTCTTTAACAACACCTGACAATTCAAATATTGCGTTAGAAGCACTGGGGCCTTCCATGATTTGAAAACCTTCACTATCAAAACGCGTCTTAATTGCAGTCGTGACCATGTCAGCAACATTCTGATCCACAACCACTTCTTTACCGCTTAGCCCGCTGACATGCGCCGTCATTTGACCAAGATAACGAGGACTGCTTACCTTGCGCTGATCAACATAGGTATTCACACGCAATGTCGCACCATACTTGAGTAAGGTGCCGTTAGTCGCAGGTTTTTTAACGCTACTGGAATCTAAGGTATTTGAAGCACCCCCGACCCAACCGCCCACTGTATCTTTGGCATCTTTTAGCGTCGAACATCCCGCGACAGCCAACAATAACAGTAACAGCGTAATACGTTGTGACAATGAACTCATTAACTTAACCTCTGGATTCAACAATAGACCAACTGCAGGATTTTATAAGCCAGTCCTGAGTGTATATCACTCAGGACTGGCTTAATGCGATATAACTGAAAGCAATTAACCCAGTGCAATAGCAGCTTCAATTTCAGCCAAAGTACGAGCCAATTCAAAGCTCTGCACCTGAGCACCCAGTTGACGTGCAATCTGAGTAATTGAGAATAATCCGCAAACCGTTTGACGACCATCTACTGATTCAGTAACTACTAAGGCATGCTGACGGTTAGACTTCTTTAGGCTGGCAACGATATCGCCAATCTTAGCGTGATTAACATCCTCAAGTTTCAAAGCATATAATTCGCGCTGTGTACTCATAATGTCGCGCACCATAATATCAGCATGCGTGCCACCCATATTTTGCAAGAATCGCATGGGTTTTTCACCCAACACATCGGAAGCTGTCAATAAACCAACCACTTGCTCATTATCATCTAGCACCATCAGCATACGAACGCCATAACGGATCATCTTTGCATTCGCTCTATCCATAGAGGTTTTAGCACGAACACTGATAACGGACACCTTGTTTAAATCGGTCATCGCCACAACAGCTTCATCCGTAAGCTTGATACGCTCAGGAAAAGTTTGTACGGGACGTACAAAGGAAGAACCCGTTTTCAATGGGAAAGATTGCAGCTCTTTATACTCTTTGATCATTGTTATACCCCTAAAATTGATCTACAAAACTCACAAAACACGTTGCAAACAGACCTCTATATTCAAAAAGTCAGCCTTTATTTTCGGTTCCGGCAAATAGCGAACCAACTCATTTAGCGCCTTGGTATATACCTCTCGCTTGAATTCAATTACCGCATGAATATCCAACCAGTAATCATTCCAGCGCCATGCATCAAACTCAGGATGCGCGCAAGCACGCAAACAGACATCACAATCACGCCCAACTAACCGCAACAAAAACCAAATTTGCTTCTGCCCGCGATAACCGCCTTTTGATTCCCGGCGACTCCAACTTTGAGGCACTTCGTAACGCATCCAGTCACGGGTACGTCCTAGTATTTCCACATGTTCAGGCTTTAAACCCACTTCTTCATACAACTCACGAAACATCGCCTCTTCGGGATTTTCGCCATGCTGTATGCCGCCTTGAGGAAACTGCCAGGCGTGCTGCCGAATCCGCTTCCCCCAGAACACTTGATTTTTGTCATTCGTGATAATGATGCCGACATTCGGGCGGTAGCCGTCTCGGTCTATCATTTTTGACTCTATCAATTATTTTCAATAGTCGGATTCTTTCACATTTCGTCTTTATTGAAAAGCGAATAAGCACCATATCATTCATTACAGACCGATATAACCTCGGCTCCAAGTTAATCCATACATTAAAAGTAGTCACTACGACTTAAAATACACCTCACCAGGCAATTTTTCCGTAAAAACCCAGCATTTCTAAATTTAAAACCCAACCAAGCCACAATCAGGGCTGTTCCGGATTTTGTTGTCGTTTAACCGGATGCTTTTAGTTTGAGATTGCGACTATCGCTGATTTCTCTGTACATTGTCGCTGTCCGTTCCTTATACCGCTCCGCGAAATGCGGTGCAGGGGAAAACGCGATCACGTGCGTGGGGAAAACAGTTCCTGAAGGGCACACAAATAGGAGAGTCAGGAAACACCCCCACGTGCATGGGGAAAACTCCCAACGCGTCAATTTTTGTTTCAATTAACCGGAAACACCCCCACGTGCGTGGGGAAAACTTGGCGGTGATGGCTGAGCAGCGGGGCTATGTGGAAACACCCCCACGTGCGTGGGGAAAACCTAAAAAGTTGTCTAGGCTTAAACAATTTTCTAGGAAACACCCCCACGTGCGTGGGGAAAACCCGCCGCTTCACCTTCAAGGGCTTCGCTTTTGAGAAACACCCCCACTTGCGTGGGGAAAACACGGCACGAGCAGAAACCGCTCCGGAGATTTTGGAAACACC
>CAIOSY010000157.1 GCA_903861075.1 uncultured Nitrosomonadales bacterium | reverse complement strand
TAATAATTTCCGCATCTGCTTCTGCACTGACCGTACTGACTCAAAAGCCGTTTGAGATACCCGGATTTTTTTGAGACCGTCATCCTCCACGTCCAGCTTGTGAAGTTCTCCAGCTCTGGCTTGATATAGCCCATCTTCAACGTCTACCTTTTCCATTTTTCACTTTCCCCCACTGAGTAACGGTTGGGATCCGTCGCCATTGTGCACAATGCCAGGTGGCAGCCTTCTCGCTTCGCAATATGCCGGTGTGAGTACCGTAACAAGGTTATAGCTCCCTGTCGCTCCGGCTTAACGCGCCAGTTACGTCCCCTATGTCACCCAGTGGGCTCGTGTGTGGGAAAAACACGACTTGCGGAACATCCTATGAGATTGGGTTACCTTTCCGAGCCAATCGTTTTGCCTTGCCTTGTGAGTTGCGCAACCGTTCTTCCAGGTGCTGTGCCAACTTCTCTGCTTTTTTCTGCCCCATTAATGCGCTATAAGCCTGCTCCTGTGCCTTTTGACGCGCCTCCGCCACTGTTTCTTGGACTCGATCACTAAACTCCCATCGCCTGCGTTCCAAATCGATTCTAGACACCTCCTGAGCCTTCCGTTCGATTTCGAGTTTAAGTCGTTCCTGGTCGATGGACTCATTGCGCTCTGACTGGAACATCGCCCAAATTTTTGAGCCGGCCAGAAACCCGATCCATATCCCAAAAATTAAGCCGACCAAGATAAATCCACCAGCCAAAAAACCTACCGCTTTCCATCCGGCTGCAACCAAACTCCACTGGCCATTAATGGCCACGACCACACCATGCGATACGACCCATTCGTTTGCCAGCCAGCCCGCGCCACCCATGAGCGCCAATATCATGATGATCAGGAATGGCATAATTTATCGCAAGTAAACTTCGGTGATTTCTGGCCGAAAGTGCCCCATCTCCTGGCTGACAATCTCTAACGCTTCGCGATACTCATAGCCGTTGCCCTGCAAGGTATTCATCCGTTCCTGGGCAAATTCATGCCTCAGCCCATGGGCTCCTGTGCTCCAGCCCAACGCCCTATCTGCGGCCTTGCTGAAGCTGTCCGCCCATTGTTTGCCGCCTCCTATGGCGTAATGCTGTTCGTATTTCACTTCTCGATCGTAAACTGTGCGTGGCTCGTCCAGGCGGCGCGCTTCTAGTTGCTCGGCCAGCGGCCGATTGATCGCCACTTCTCGGCACAAGCCGCCTTTTCCTTCGACGGTATATATTTTTACATCATCGCGGCCAGTGAATCGGTCGTCGCGGTACTCTCGATGAGTATCGGCCTGGCGCTCTTCAACTGGCCGCAAGGTCAGTAATTCGTGTGCGCGCAAACCGGCGTTTTCGGCGATTTGTGTTGCCAGCGAGTGTTTTTCTGACTGTGCAGCAGCAACCATTTTCGCTTGTTCTGCTGTGTAGGCGCGGCTTTCAAGGGTTGTGGCCAGTTCTGATTTAACGACTGGAAGTTTTTCACCAATGACGGCCTGTATGGCCTGCCTGTCCATATCCAGGGTTTTTTGGCCGACTTCTTGGCCGCGCATCTCCAAGTAGGCGACGGCCTTTTCAGCATCCAGGCTGCGCAGATCGCCCAGGCGATTTTCTTGTAAAAACTCGGCCACGCCCTTCAGCGCACCAGCATAATTTTTTTCCGTGCGCACAGAGTCAAGATCTAGCCCGCTTGCTGCGTGGTTCGCCTGACTTGCTGAGGATCGGAAACTGACCTTAGCCATTTTGTTTTTCCAGGAAGCGCATCACAGTGGATCTTTCCACAACGATGCGTTTTTCTTTGCGAAGCCAAAGCGCCAGATCGGCAAATGATCCGCCGGCACCGCGCAATTTTTCCAGCTCGGCTCGATGCTTAGTCAAACGCGATTTGCCCCAGGTGCAGCGCCGCCGTGCGGCAGCGCGGAGCGCCTTAATTTTGGCGATTTCGGCGGCAGGATCAAGCTGAATTTGCTGTTGTTTTTGCATTGTTGCGTATAACCTCTGAAACCTTTATTTTGCCCCCGCTAGGGCGGATTCGCAGAATTCGCCCTAGCGGGGGCAGACATGCTAATTTTTGCTTCGTTTGCATCATACTGCTGAGCGTAGCGAAGCGCAAGCAGCATGCTTGCATCGGCTGGGGGGTGCAGGGGGATTCAATCCCCCTGCTGCGCCCCGCAGAGGGGAACAAGCGCAGCGCGTTAGTAATCAACAGCGCTGCGCTGGTAGCCCTTCGCGTTTGGCCAGAGGGTAAAAACGATTGTAGGCGGTTTCATCGAAAGAATATGCTGCCCCCAGTCGCATACCACGCATGATCTCGCCGAACCGAGTTTTTTTGATCGTGGGATTGTCTTCTATACCAAAACCGATTTCCGTGATGTATGTTTGAAGATCGACTTCAGACCCCGTGATAAGGCAGGCATCCCCATCGCAGACAACTTCACTCGGCGATAAGTACGCGAAATACCCAATTACTTTGGAATCGTTGGCGATAGACATGTCGTTGTACCTAACGTAAAAGTGAGGGGCTGCGCGCTTTTGCGCAGTCCCTCTCGACTGCCGGGTTAGAGATCATTTTTTCGGCGTGACGGCCACAATTTCAACCTCGTGGTTTTGAAATAGTTTCTTGATCTGGGCTGTAGCGTTTGTTTCGCTTTCAGCCTGAACGGTCTGCTGCCCTGAATTTGTCAGGCGACCGGTTTTTTTGTCTTTCAGCTTGTATTTCACTTCGTACTTGGTCTTGGGCATGGTGATACTCCTTGGTTAACGAACACGAATGTTCTTGGTGATGACATCGGTGGTGATTGGCCTGCGGGATTTGATGAAAAAATAGGCAACGTTGAATGGGGATTTTTGGTGGTTGCCCTTGCCCAATGATGGCCAATCGCGGAAGGCTTCGATTTGCTCACTGGTGTACGGGCTTTTCGAGAAATCGAACAAGACCAGCAAAGCATGTCCGTCGTATTTCATTAGCTTCTTTACCTCAGAGCTGTTTACTGATGCGGAAAGGTTTGATTTTGCGGCGGTGGGTTTGCGAACAGCAAACTCAACCGCAACTCCGCCAACAATAAAATCGAGCCGGCCATTGCCACTGAGTGAGCCTGGCAATGTTGCCCGTGCCTCAGGGACAAGTGATTCACCGAAATAGCCAAGCAAATATGTGCGCACCAAAGGCAATAAATCACGCTCACCCCACTCGTGAAGCGAGAGGGACTTGGAAAAGCCTTTGCTTAGCAAGCTGGCATACAGCAAGTCAAATGCTTCAACGACGGTTCCGATACCAATGCTCATGATCTCTAACGTTTAAATATACCGAACTTCTTCTGTATAAAAAAGTGGGTGTTCTGTATAAGATGCCTTGATATACTGTAACCTACTGATTTAACAACACACTGGAAATGCAACATGTCACCGCCTCCTGCTAACTCAGCACCACATGCGCCTATGCTGTTGGAGGTTGTGCGTGAGCGCATCCAAGCAAAGCATTATAGTCGGCGAACGGAAGAAGCATACACGAACTGGATCAAAAAATTCGTGTTTTTCCATCATAAACAACACCCCCGCGATATGGGTGCTCCCGAAGTGGAAGCCTTTCTGACCGATCTTGCCGTCAACGGCAAGGTTTCTGCTTCTACCCAGACTCAAGCCTTGTCTGCATTGCTATTTCTTTACCGGGATGTGTTGGGCATAGACCTTCCGTGGATGGATGGTCTGGTGCGCGCCAAGCCTTCCCAACGGGTTCCGATGGTGTTGTCGGTCAATGAAATTCATCGGCTGATGGCGAATCTGGAGGGTATGTATTCGCTGATGGCAAGATTGATTTACGGAAGCGGGATGCGCTTGATGGAATGCGTCAGATTGCGAGTAAAGGACGTTGACTTTGATCGACTTGAAGTAACGGTGAGAGAAGGAAAAGGGCGCAAGGACAGGGTGACGATGCTGCCTCAATCTCTGGTGCCGGAGTTGCAGGCGCATTTAAAAAAGGTGCAGGTTCTTTTCGATACGGACAGGAAAGACGATATTCCAGGCGTGGAAATGCCGGATGCGTTATCGAAAAAATATCCACATGCCGACAAATCCTGGGGCTGGTTCTGGGTATTCCCCGCCCCAGGCTTGTCAGATGACCCAAGAACAGGAATTCACCGTCGCCATCACATCTACGAGCAGAATATTCAACGGGCTATTCGCGTTGGAGTGAAAAAGGCAGGAATTGCCAAACCTGCGACCACCCACACGCTCAGACATTCCTTCGCCACTCATTTGCTGGAGAGCGGCTATGACATCCGCACTATCCAAGAGCTGCTCGGACATTCGGATGTTTCCACTACAATGATATACACTCATGTGTTGAATAAAGGCGGGCGTGGCGTGGTCAGCCCACTGGACAGGCAATGAGATGAATGTTGATAGAGACAAGCATTTGTTTTGCGAAATACGCGACCATTCAACCTTGAAATTTGAGAGTTACTGAGCGACCGTTATCCTGGATATAGCGGTCGTTAAATTTTATACAGGTGAAGGGCCGCAGATGGCACGAAGCGGTCCATCATACTGCGGAAATTACCGCCGTAAAGCGGTTATTCAAACCACAGAGATTACTCGTCGAATAGTTCGCTATGTGTTCCAGCTCTTACAAAAACAATTAAGCCACCTGCCCTATTATCATCAAGGCGATATGCCAATAAAAAATCACCGCCCACATGGCATTCGCGATGCCCGTCCCAACCGCCCTTGAGCGGATGATCCAGCCACTCCGGCCCCAAGGGTTCCTCGTTGGCAATCAGCAGTAGCATAACTTCTTTGAGTCGCTTCATGTC
>CAIOSY010000156.1 GCA_903861075.1 uncultured Nitrosomonadales bacterium | reverse complement strand
GAAAACCATTGAACAGCATGTGCAACGCTTCTTTGTGCAAGCCCTGCAACTTGATGCAAGAACACTCAGGCTGGAGGCCTTATGAATCAAGCCTTACAAGGGAATTACCGGGGTAAAATAAACCCCGAAACGTTAGTTATTAATGAATGCTTTTTCTGCATCGTTACGGATTTCGTTTGAAATATGCAGTCTGTTTAACGTTTGGATTACCTCTTCGCTTGGGGGCGATGGCGATTTTTCGAGATCACTATTATAACTTGAGAAGATAATGGGGAAAAAATCTGGGCGTGCGTCTATGCGAGCGGCATAGCCTGATCATCCAGTTAGCCTGAACCTCGCGTCAATCAAGCTGCTGTTGTTACAATGGCACATGTGCAGCCATTACGAATCCGTCAAAGATAAAGAAACTCTGAAGTCCCACTTCAGTATCGACAACATTTTCGACGATGTGAAGGAAGACCTTTGGCCCGGATATCTGGGTAGCTTCATACGCAGAACCGAAGATGCGACCAGCCGGGAGTTGCTGCTCGGCTCATTCGGCCTGATCCCTCACTGGGCGACAGATACGAAAATTGCACGCCATACCTACAATGCTCGGTCTGAAACAGTCGCAGAAAAGCCAAGTTACCGGGATGCCTGGCGATTAGGTCGTCGTTGCATCATTCCGGCAGATGCCTTTTATGAACCCGCCTGGCGTTCCGGTAAGGCGATCCAGACCAGAATTTCGCGTGCCGATGGCAAGCCGATGGGTATTGCCGGGTTATGGACTGGCTGGAAATCGCCTGACGGTGACATCCTGCGCAGCTACACGATGCTGACGATCAACGCCGACATACATCCATTGATGTGTCTGTTTCACAAGCCAACCGATGAGAAGCGTATGGTGGTGATTCTGCCTGACGATCAATACGATGACTGGATGAATGAGGGTGTGGATGACTGCCGCGAGTTTTTAAGGGAATACCCAGCGGATATGCTGGTTGCGGGGCCGACGTAATTAGTAAGAAACAGCCCCAGTCAGAGCGATGTGCAATAGGGGCTGGATACATTTATTGACAACAGAACGAACGTTCTCTAGTATGTGCTGATCGTTCTGCTTGTTGAAAATCATGCCATCCTCGTTATATCAAACTATAACCGCCCCCCTTGTAGGCTCTCCGCCCATTCTGGCACCTCTGTTCAGCCACAAGGTCCCGGCCGGATTTCCATCGCCTGCCGATGACTATATCGAAGGTAGGTTGAGCCTGGATCAGCACCTGATCCAGCACAAAGACGCTACTTTCTTTGTCCGAGCCAAGGGAAACAGCATGGTTGGTGCCGGCATTTTCGATGGCGATCTGTTGGTGGTTGACCGCTCGCTGAATCCCTCGTCCGGCGATATCGTCATTGCTGTATTGGATGCAGAGTTGACCGTAAAACGGCTGATCCGGCGCGATGGTATGGTGATCCTGAAGCCGGAGAATCCTGACTTCAGTGAAATCGTGCTCAAGGAAGGTCAGGAATTACAGGTATGGGGTGTCGTTACCTCGACAACTAAGAAGTTCATTTAGACCATGCCTATCGCTCTGGTCGATTGCAATAATTTTTACGTTTCGTGCGAGCGTGTCTTTAACCCGCAATTGGAAGACAAGCCGGTAGTCGTCCTGTCCAACAATGACGGCTGTGCGGTGGCCAGGTCTAATGAAGTGAAAGCGTTGGGCGTCAAAATGGCCGAGCCGTGGTTCAAGATGGAGAAACTGGCTAAGCAGCACGGCATCATCGCGCTCTCAAGCAACTACACCCTGTACGGCGATCTGTCAGCGCGGGTCATGTCGATCCTGTCTACGTTCTCGCCGAAGCAGGAAATCTACTCGATAGACGAGTGCTTTCTTGATCTAGCGGGCTTCGATCCGAAATCACTGATCGGTTACGGCCAGACCATACGCAAAACTATCAGGCAGCAGGTCGGCAAACAAGCTCATGGAGGTAATGGACTTGGTCAATCAACGCATGGGTAAAGGCAGTATGACGATCGCAGCTTCTGGTACTCTCCGCAGATGGGCTATGCGGCGCGGGGTGTCCGCATGGGTTGTCCGCATCTGCCCATTCGAGCGAAAAGTAGCAAGCTAAGTCAAAGTCAAAAACTAAACCAAACAAAGTCAAAAGCCAGAAGCAGAAGCAGAAGCAACCGCAACAGCGAAACCAATGTCAAAAGCCTCTTTCGGGGGCTACGCCCCCTTGTTCTACGGGCTTCGCCCTGCGCACCTCAACCCGCCACCACCACCCTTGCGCCTGCGGCTCCACCCCCTCCGGGGGCTATTGGGGTGGTTCTCGCTGTCGCTCGTGTCGGGTTAAGGATTGCCTTTCACTCGCTGCGCTCCCTCCAGCGTCGACTACGCCGACTCGGGGCCTCCCGGCGCGCTTCGCGCTTGGGCAACCCCTTTTTCCACGCGCTACACTTGTGGAAGGCACACCCTCCGCTGCGCGTCGGATGTGGTCTCGCTACGCTCAACTTACTCAACTTTGCTTCGCAAAGTTTCGAACCTCAAACTCGCTTCGCACGTTTGCCTTTCTGCTTTGGCAGAAAGTTAAAAAAAGGGGTTGCCCAAGCGCTCCGCTCTGGGAGGCGGGGCTTTGCCCCCCAACGCTTTCGAGACCTCAGCTCCTTCATTTTTTCTGCGAAAAAACTCGCTCGTTCGGCGCTCTCCATCATTGGCTCCCCCCGGCACTACGCTCGCGCTTCGTGGGTTCCGGCCTTTGGCCTTACCCCGGCTTCGCCGGCCCCCCAGTATTCGCGCCGCTACGCTTCATCGCTCACTATTCGCGCCTGCTACGCTATTTGCGCTTACTTATTCCGCCTTCGTCGTCACCAAACCCCATGCCTGCCGAAAATTTCGCGTGTAGTCACCTTACATGTGTACCAACGAAAATTTCATAAGGAAAAACAAAATGGACGACTTGCTGAACATTAATCTTCACTATTACCAACTTCGGATTCTGCAAATTGTCGTGCAGGGGCTGGAAAATTATTGGTGGCTTGGGCTGTTTGCTGGGCTACTGCTGACCGCCGGCAAGCCGGAGTCAGAAACTGAAGGTGCCCGATCACGACGAATATATTTTCGCCTGTTCATTTTAATAGCGTCATTTCTTCCGGCGCTTTTATATTTCATCACCCCATTTATTTCGAATTTTGTAAATTTTCCATACGCGCCATCCGAAAAACACTTCAATTTATGGATAGCTGCATGTGCCGCCGGATTTATTTCTGTGTTGTTGTGGTTGCGCTACGGCGTGCAACTGCGCGAGGTATCAATTAAAAAGCTTACCCGCAGTAGTCGGCTAGAAAAAAACAAGAAAACGGACATCCGTACGATTCAAGACTGCCTGCCATCCAACAAAAAGCGATTTGATCCGCTTAAATATATCAAGCAAAATAATGGCGTTTTCATTGGACTTGATGAAAAAGACAAACCCGTTGTTATCAAGAAAGGTGACTGGATAAACAGCCATATTCTACTGTCTGGTCGGACGCGGTGCGGCAAAGGTGTCGCGGCACAAGTGTTGGGATGGCAATCCATTCAGATGGGGGAATTATTTTGCGTGCTGGATCCCAAATGGGATAAATGGATGCCGCACATTTATCAGCAAGCATGCCAGGCAGCAGGTAAACAATATGTTTTCCTCGATCTGCGCCAAAGCGCACATCAGCAAATAAATTTATTTGCGGGGTGTTCTGAAGAAGATATTGAAAATATGCTGGTGGGCGCATTTTCGCTAAGTGAAAAGGGTGATAGTGCGGATTTCTACAAGCTGGGAGAGCGCAAGGCCGCACGGCAGGCGGCCCGTTGGCTTGCAACCAACCCTGGCGCAACACCAAGCCAGCTTTATAATCATTTTTCCAGTGACTGGCTGAAAAACGGAGCGGCTGGCTTCGCCGCCGCTATTGAAGAAATGGCTGATCTTGCCTCCGTCAATGCACGCCTGGGCGAAGGTGTTGATATTGAAAAATTGGCTGAAGAGGGTGGGTGCCTCTACGTTGTGGGTGACATGCTTAACCCACGCATTGTGCGTATGCAGCGCATGTTGCTCCTGCGCCTGATGCAGCTTGCCAAAAACCGTGACCACACAAAAGAACAGCGTGTAATTCGGGTAGCTTTGATTCTGCTTAAGATGCTGTGAGCCATCGCATTACGAACAGCGGTGCTAAGGCGTTTCTGTGTGGCCTGACGCTTCAATCCGAATGTGATGGCAACCTGTTTATGAAAGTCAGCACGGGCATGATTGATTTTTGTCACGTCACCCATAAGGGCGTTGCCATCCAACCGTCCATCCACTACAGACGGGAACAGCAGTACATGACAATGGGGAAAACTTTCGTCCAGATGTACTATCGATGAAAGAACCGGCACGCCGTAATATTTAGAAGCCCATTTTGTCGAAGCCGAAAAATATGCGCGGTAATCTACGTTCACGCCAAATTTAAGACTGAACACAATCTCAATCGCTCTGACTGCATTCTTGCGGATTTTGTGCGTCAGTCCTGCATCAGATAAAAGTTGATGTTCTAACGCCACCACGCCATCAGACGATGGTTTGCCTGCAATGATGAAATTATCCTTAATGCGATTTACATCAATATGTGAATCAGTGCCGAACTCTTTGGCAATCTCACGTAGGTTGTGCATTGCTGCAACCTTTACCAAGTCAGCAGGCGCGTATTGTCTGCGCCGTTTATCCTTTCGTGACTCAGCGCCGACCGCCTGAATTTTGAAAAGGTAATCAGCACGCGGGTCTGGAATTGAGCTTTTCAACCCGTGATTAGTGGTATTATCTGGTTTCGGAATTGTTGCATCAGCGGCGTGGGTATAGCTCCCCACAGCCGCTATATTTTCGGCTGTAATCGTCATGTCGCACCCCTTACGCTGAAGTGCGGCTAGTCGTTACAAGGTGCGCGATATAGGCTTGGCATTCACTTTCGAGCCAGCCGATAGCGCCAGTGCCGCCAGACGTTTTGCTCAACGGGAATGGTTTAGGGAAGTCAGGATCGTACTGTTTTGACTTTGGATCAAGTCGGGCGTAAATGGTGGAACGGGATATTCCGAAGGCTTCTTCGATTTGTTTGCGGCGAAGAATGCGGGCGTGATAAGACGGATTTGCGGCTTGCTGTGCCGGGGTGTTGCTGGTGCTGGTGGTTTCCATGGGGAAAGTCCTTTTTCAGGCTTTCGTATCGCACAAATAGAAAAAGGCGATAACGAAAACAGATACAAAATTTATCACGTGAAAAACACGCGATGCAGTGTTGTCTTATCTTGTTTTCGTTATCGCCCTAAACCTTGCGGCTTAAAACCACGTTATCAGCATCTCGCTGATTTTTAATGCTCTGTTCTGTATATTAGCATCACGCTAATAGGTAACTTTGCAGACTATACCATAATTCTAATTAGTCCTGCGATAACCTATGCCGCCTTATTGAACGGTATCACTTCCGCACCCGCTGCCAACTTGTCGAGATAGTCACTCCAGAGTTGCATCATCTCTCTGCGCGCTGGTAGATGCGAAGTCCGGTTATAAGCGCGCCCGTTCGCGTCCCTGACGGCGTGCGCTAGTTGATGCTCAATGTAATCAGGACGCACGCCCAGCACTTCATCTAGGATCGTTCGTGCCATCGCTCTAAAGCCATGCCCGGTCATTTGGTCATTGGTGTAATCCAATCTCCGCAATGCAGCCATCACAGTATTTTCACTCATGGGACGAGATGCCGATCTTGCGCCGGAAAAGACGTATTTCCCCGAACCTGTCAGCGGGTGGATTTCGCGCAGGATTGCCAGTGCTTGAGTCGAGAGCGGAACGAGATGCGGCTCTTTCATTTTCATGCGTTCGGCTGGAATATTCCATTCCGCTTTCTCAAGGTCGATCTCTGACCATTCAGCCATGCGAAGCTCACCGGGACGCACAAACAGCAGCGGGGCTAGTTGCATGGCACACTTTGTCACGAACGCGCCTGTATAGCCGTTTATGGCACGCAGTAGCTCCCCTACAGCTATCGGGTCGGTAATGGCTGCATGGCTCTTTACTTTCTTGGTGGGAAGGAACTCTCCCAGGCACGCGGTCGGGTCGTCGTTGGAATATCCCTTGGATTTGGCGTATTTAAAAACGCGTCCGCAATTGAACAGCACGCGCCGTGCAATATCCAGCGCGCCACGATCCACGATGCGCTGAATGACGGCGTTGACTTCGGGTGATGTGATCTCATTGACCGGGCGATTGCCGAGCCACGGGTAAACGTCCTTGGCCATCCAGCGTATGATTTTATCCGTCTGCTCGTTGGATCGCTTATCGGTAGGGATTGCAGACCATTCCAGCGCCACACATTGAAATGATCCGGCAATGGGCAGGCCGTCATCAATTCGACGTTCTTCTTCGCGTTGTTGCACCTGGACTTGCTTTGCTGCTTTGCGTAGGTCACTGGGGTCTGTGCCTGCGTCGATCAGTTCGCGGGATTTCACTGCTTTAAGGCGTGCAGCTTTCAATGTCGTGGCCGGATAAACGCCCAGCGATAAAGTCTTGCGCTTGCCGTTGATTGTGTAATCAAGTCTCCACCACTTCGCGCCGTCCGGATTGACCAGCACATAGAGCCCGCCGCCATCCTTCAGGCGTATGGATTTTGCAGGGTCGGGCTTCTTCGTCTTGATTGTGGTGTCGTCGAGTAAGTTGATCGCAGCCATTGCAGTAACTCCATTCAAAAATGCAGTAACTTTCTCTCTGCGAACGTGCAAAAAGTCGAGTTACTGCGAATGTTACTGCATTTTTTGTCGGCTGCTATGGGTATTCGTAGGACTGCTCAGGACGTAAAAAAGCCCTTAAGGCTATATTCCATAAGGGCTTGAAGTACATTTCAGGACTACTAAAAACAACAAATTGGTGCCGGGGGGGGGAATCGAACCCCCACGCCATTTCTGGCACCGGATTTTGAGTCCGGCACGTCTACCAGTTCCATCACCCCGGCGAAGCGAGACGCATTATGCATGAAACAGTTTCATTTATCAACTACAATCTTACGTTTTATGGAAATGGCTAGTATTTAATGCGTACTGATGAGTTTGATTTTGTTTTACCCGAGGCGTTAATTGCGCAGTACCCCCCTGAAAAACGCGGCACAAGTCGATTGTTGTCTCTTCATGAGGGCGAGATTGAGGATCAGAAATTTTCAGATTTCCTTGGGAAAGTAAATCCAGGTGATGTGCTTGTACTAAATGATACTCGTGTGATTAAGGCTCGTTTATTTGGAAATAAACGTAGTGGCGGTAAAATTGAAGTGCTGATTGAGCGTGTACTGAACGATAATGAAGTGTTGGCGCAAGTGCGAGCCAGTAAATCACCTGTTGCAGGTAGTTATTTGTTATTGGCAGACGAGCTGAGTGTTGAAGTCATGGGGCGCGTAGGCGAGTTTTTTCATTTGTGTTTTTGTTCTGATGTTCCTGTATTGGAATTGCTTGAGCGCTTTGGTCGTTTACCGTTGCCGCCCTATATTACGCATACGGCAGAAGACAATGATGAGACCCGCTATCAGACTGTATTTGCGCGTGAATCCGGTGCTGTGGCTGCCCCGACGGCAGGACTTCACTTTGATGATGTTATGCTGCAGGACTTGATGGCCAAGGGGGTAAATATTGTTTATGTCACATTGCATGTCGGTGCGGGTACCTTTCAACCGGTGAGAGCTGAGCGGGTGAGCGCACACATTATGCATAGTGAATGTTATAACATTCCGCAAACGACGGTGGATGCGATAGCGACAGCACGTAACGTGGGGGCTAGGGTCATTGCTGTTGGGACGACCAGTTTGCGAGCATTGGAAAGTGCCGCTGTCCGTGGAGAGTTGCACGCAGGTTTTGGTGAAACCCGTATTTTTATCACCCCCGGTTATCAATTTCGGGTTGTGGATGTGTTACTTACCAATTTTCATCTGCCCAGGTCGACGTTACTTATGCTGGTGAGTGCTTTTGGTGGCATGACGCAAATTCGCGAGGCCTATCGCCATGCGGTTGAACAACAATATCGGTTTTTTAGTTATGGTGACGCAATGTTGATAGAGCGCAAGTAGGAAGTAGCGTGTGGGTAGGTCGGGATTTCATTCAGAAATAAAGCGGTTTCATCGCTTATATTCCGTGGGAATGCCCTTGCGGCATTATCCCGATGCATTTAATTATTTTTAAGGTTACAAATGAAATTTGATTTATACAAGACATCAGGTAATGCCAGACGAGGACAGTTGACACTGGCGCACGGCACGGTACAGACGCCGGCATTCATGCCGGTGGGTACTTACGGTACGGTGAAGGCGATGAGTCCGGTTGAGTTGCGCGACATCGGTGCCAACATCGTGCTGGGTAATACCTTTCATCTTTGGTTGCGTCCCGGGCTTGAAGTCATCGAGGCGCATGGTGGTTTGCATAATTTTATGGGTTGGGATGGGCCGATTCTGACTGATTCGGGTGGGTTTCAAGTGTTTAGTTTGGGTGCACTGCGTAAGATTAGCGAGGAGGGTGTTAAGTTTCAATCGCCTGTGAATGGTGATAAGTTGTTTTTAACACCGGAAGAGTCTATGCGTATACAGCGCGTGCTCAATTCTGACATTGTGATGATTTTTGATGAATGCACACCTTATCCTGCCACTGAGCGCGAGGCGGCAGATTCCATGCGATTATCTTTACGTTGGGCTGCGCGATCAAAAGCAGCTCATTCGGATAATCCCAATGCCCTGTTTGGTATTGTGCAAGGCGGGATGTTTGAGCATTTGCGAGACGAATCGTTGGCAGAGTTGATAAAAATTGATTTTGACGGGTTCGCGATCGGTGGTTTGTCGGTGGGTGAACCTAAGGAGGATATGCGTCGAATTCTTAAATATACCGCACCACGACTGCCTGCGAATAAGCCGCGTTATCTGATGGGAGTAGGGACGCCGGAAGATTTAGTTGCATCTGTAGCTCAAGGTATCGATATGTTCGATTGTGTTATGCCTACCCGAAATGCCCGTAACGGAATGTTATTCACGCAATATGGTGATATTAAGATCAAGAATGCGCAGTATCGTATGGATACCCGGCCGTTAGATGAGCATTGCAGTTGCTATACCTGTCAAAATTTTAGCCGTGGTTATTTACATCACCTGCATCGTCTGAAGGAAATATTGGGTGCAAGACTCAATACTATACATAATTTACATTATTACCAGCAGTTAATGAGTGAAATGCGTGTCTCGATAGAGGAAGATCGTTTTGCCGAATTCGAGGTGGGATTTCACGAACGTCGTTTACAGCTAACATCCTGAATTGCTGGCAAGCTTCGTGCTAGAATGCCCCTTTTTATTGATTTGTGGAGATGAACAATGTTTATTAGTAATGCGTATGCAGAAGCCGCCGTAGGCTCAGTTCAGGAAGGATTTATGCAATATCTGCCCTTGGTGGCTTTAGTTGCTGTCTTTTATTTTTTAGTTTTGCGGCCACAGCAAAAGCGCGCTAAAGAACACAAAGACATGGTGACAGCCTTGCAGCGTGGTGATGAAGTGATCACGATAGGCGGTGAATTGGGTCGTGTTACCAAGGTTTTTGAAGCGTACGTTGGCGTTGAGCTAGCTGAAAATATTGAAGTTACCGTACAGAAAACGGCAATCCAAACAGTATTACCCAAGGGAACTATCAAATCCATCAAGTAATCAATTAGGTTCGCGCGTTGATAGCGCGTGCCGCACGTATCACTTTTGAGGTCGTTATGAACCGTTATCCGCTGTGGAAATATCTGCTAATACTGGCCGTTTTAGTGGCTGGTTTTATTTATACCTTACCTAATTTTTTTGGCGAATCTCCTGCTGTGCAAATTTTACCGTTACGTGCAAGCATGAAAGCGGATGTAGCTTTGCTTGGGCGGGTTGAGGCAGCACTTAAAACCGCTAATCTTCACGCCGACAGGGTGACATTAGAGGGGGCTAGCATCAAGGCGCGTTTTGCAGATACTGATTTGCAACTCAAGGCCAAAGATTTGCTAAAAAACGAGTTGGGTGAAGATTACGTGGTGGCGCTCAATTTACTGCCACGTTCTCCACAGTGGTTAACTCAATTTCATGCATTGCCTATGTATTTGGGGCTGGATTTGCGCGGAGGGGTGCATTTTCTGTTGCAAGTTGATATGAAAGCCGCGCTTGACAAGGCGTTGGAGGCGGCAACCGGCGATATACGCAGTACGTTGCGTGAAGAAAATATTGCCTATTCCGGCGTGAGTCGTGAGGGTAATTTATTACAGGTCAAATTTAGAGATGCGCCCGCGCGAGCCAGAGGTGAAGTGCAGCTTAAACAACGTTTTTCTGATTATGCGTTAATCGAAAAAGAACTCTCCGGCGAGTTTATTTTACAGGCGACCTTAAAGCCTGAAGCTGAACATCGTATTCAGGAATCGGCAGTACAACAAAATTTGTTGACCCTGCGCAATCGAGTAAATGAGTTGGGTGTCGCAGAACCTGTTATTCAGCAGCAAGGTTTGGATCGCGTCGTGGTGCAATTGCCAGGCGTTCAGGATACCGCCCGAGCCAAGGATATTTTAGGGCGCACCGCAACGTTGGAAGTACGTATGGTTGATGATGAACATCAAGTCGGGACGGGGGGGGGGGCGCCGTTTGGCACTGAGATGTTTAAGGATAAGGAAGGCAATACTTTACTGGTTAAAAAACAGGTCATGTTGACAGGTGAACGTATCAATGATGCTCAGCCAGGCTTTGACAGTCGTACCAGTGAGGCGGCCGTGCATTTGAGTTTGGATGGAATAGGTGCGCGTAAATTCAAAGATGCGACCCGTGAAAATGTCGGCAAGCGTATGGCAATCATTTTGTTTGAAAAAGGACGAGGTGAAATTGTTACTGCGCCGGTTATCCGGGAAGAAATCGGTGGGGGACGCGTGCAAATTAGCGGCAAGATGAGTACGGAGGAAGCGCAAGATACTGCTTTGTTATTGCGCGCCGGGGCGTTGGCAGCACCTATGGAAATTGTCGAAGAACGTACTGTCGGCCCGAGTCTGGGGGCGGATAATATTTCGCGCGGCTTTAATTCTACTAAGATTGGCTTTATCTTAATTGCGGTGTTTATGGCCGCTTATTACATGATGTTTGGTTCAATCTCTGTACTGGCGCTGGCGGCGAATTTGCTGTTGCTTATTGCTCTGCTATCCATGTTGCAAGCGACCTTGACGTTGCCCGGCATGGCAGGTATTGCGCTGACCTTAGGTATGGCAATTGATTCTAATGTATTAATCAATGAACGGATACGTGAAGAGTTGCGTAACGGGATTACACCGCAGGCGGCGATTCATGCGGGATACGAGAATGCCTTCGCAACGATCGTGGACTCGAATATCACTAATTTGATTGCGGGTATTGCCTTGTTCCTGTTTGGCTCAGGTCCGATCAAGGGTTTTGCTGTGGTGTTGTGTCTGGGGATACTTACTTCTATGTTCAGCTCAGTACTGGTCTCTCGCGCTATTGTAAATTTGGTGTATGGTCGCCGTGCCCGTTTGACGCGTGTCTCAATAGGCTAATTCTTTCAGTAGATTTGCGGCAGGGATAATAAGGAAAATATATGGAACTTTTTAAGATTAAACAAGATATCCCGTTCATGAGTTATGGACGTTACACCACGGCAATTTCCCTGGTCACTTTTTTGTTCGCGGTGTTTTTTCTTGCCCATAAAGGGCTGAATTTTGGTGTGGACTTTACCGGTGGAACGGTAATGGAAGTGCATTATACGCAAGCGGCAGACCTAACTCAGGTGCGTGAGCAACTCGCGCAAGCAGCACTGCCTGATGTGCTGGTACAAAACTTTGGTTCTAGTCAGGATGTCTTGATCCAGATACCGTTAAAGCAGAACGTGGCGGGTGCCAAACTCTCTGAAATCGTCATGGTCGCGCTCAAAAATAAAGACCCCCGCGTTGAAATGCGTCGTGTTGAATTTGTAGGGCCTCAGGTTGGAAAAGATTTAATCGAGAATGGGGCGATGGCGCTGCTGTTAGTAAGTTTGGGGATAGTAGGTTATCTATGGGTGCGCTTTGAATGGAAATTTGGTTTGTCGGCGATTATCGCTAACCTGCACGATGTGGTAATAATTTTAGGTTTTTTTGCCTTCTTTCAATGGGAATTTTCCTTGTCGGTGCTGGCAGCCGTGCTTGCCGTGCTAGGCTATTCGGTTAATGAATCCGTTGTGGTTTTTGACCGTATCCGTGAAAATTTCCGTAAGATGCGTCGTGCGGAAGTGACGGAAATTATTGATAATGCAATTACACGTACCATGTCACGGACGATAATTACGCATGGTTGTACGCAAATGATGGTGGGCGCAATGTTGTTTTTGGGCGGAGAAACGCTGCATTATTTTGCCATGGCACTGACCATCGGTATTATGTTTAGTATTTATTCTTCTGTGCTGGTTGCCAGTCCGATCTTGTTGTGGCTCGGCGTATCACGTGAGGATTTCATTAAACCTGAAAAAATTGAGGTGGAAGAAGTTTTACCGTAAAAACGTGTCAATTGAGAGCGGGATTCCTTTCTGGGTGTACAAGGAGGCATCCTTTTTTCCATTTCGCCTTATTTCCCCCGTTAAATTTTGTTCTGGCTTTATATGATAACTACCCTGATCGATCTTGTTCTACATCTTGATGTGCATTTGATGGCCTTGGTACAAGACTATGGTGTTTGGGTCTATGCTATTTTATTTGCCATCATTTTTGCTGAAACAGGTTTGGTTTTTGCGCCATTTTTGCCGGGTGACTCGCTTTTGTTCGTTGCAGGTGCATTATGTGCTTTGAATGCGTTGCAATTGCAGTGGTTGATTCCTTTATTGATGCTGGCGGCTTTTTGTGGTGATAACACCAATTATTGGGTCGCTCGCTTAATAGGTATGCGTTTGTTTGTCCGTCTGGAAGGAAAGTTATTAAAGCGAGCGCATTTAGATAAAACCTACCTTTTTTATGATAAACATGGCGGCAAAACTATCCTGTTTGCACGTTTTATGCCCATTATTCGTACATTTGCACCTTTTGTTGCGGGTATTGGTCTCATGCGTTACTCTATGTTTGTCTTGTATAGTGCGCTGGGAAGTTTTGCGTGGATCTTCAGTCTGACTTTGGCGGGTTATTTTTTTGGCAATATTCCCTTTGTTAAGAATAATCTAACCATTATTATCCTCGCTGTTATTTTCCTCTCCTTCTTTCCTGCTATGATTCAATTTGTGCGACATAAAAAAACCTTGCGTTAGAATTTATGGGGCGTTTTAGCTTATTCAATTGACGAAATCTGTCTGTTTTAGGCTACATTCCAAAGGATCAAAATGAAATTTAATGTTGTCATCGTTGATGACACGGCCTCAAATATCTCGTTAATATCCGATTTGATCAGCTCAGTCGAAGACTGTACCGCCATCGGTTTTACATCTGCACGTCACGCATTGGCATGGTGTCTTGAAAACAAACCTGATCTCGTTATTTTTAATTATGCGATGCCGGAATTTGACGGGGTCGAGATTTTGAAGCGCTTGAGAATGCGATTGGGGTATGAAAATACGCCGGTGATGATTTTAACAGATAACAATGCTATAAAAGTTCGTCATTTGGTACTTCAGTATGGTGCGAATGATTTTATCGTTAAGCCTATCGATCCGATTGAATTTGTTGCGCGGATTCGCAATCTGCTTGCGTTACAACGTAGTCAACGCCAATTGAAGGATCATGCTGTCTGGCTTGCAGAAGAAATTGCAAAGGCGACGGAAGATATTTTGGCTAGAGAGCATGAGATGATTTTTCGTCTGTCTAAAGCCGTAGATTCACGAGATCCGGTAACGGGCGCCCATGTGATGCGCATGGCACATTTTTCACGTTTGATAGCCAAAAATTTGGGTTTGTCTGATACCGATCAGGAAACAATACTGGCTGCTGCACCTATGCATGATATTGGAAAAATTGCCACCCCTGATTACGTCTTACTCAAACAAGGGCGCTTGAGTTCTGATGAGTTTGATGTTATGAAGCGTCATACCACGCAAGGTTATGATATTTTGCAAGGTAGTCAGTCCGTTATACTCCAGGCCGCCGCTGAGATAGCGCTCACGCATCATGAAAAATTTGATGGGACAGGTTATCCTCAAGGACTCGTTGGAAATCTCATCCCGCTGTTTGCAAGAATTTGTTCCGTAGCCGATGTGTTTGATGCCTTAACGTCTATGAGGCCTTATAAAATGGCTTGGGAAGATGAAGCCGCGATTGCATGGTTGCGTAAGGAAGCTGGTTTTCATTTTGATCCTGATTGTGTAGAGGCCTTTTTGGCAAACTGGGACGAAATTTGTGAGATACGCGCCCGTTTTGTAGATGACAACACGGCATTAAATGTATCCGGTCTTGGTGAGTACTAATTTTTAACTTGTGTAGGTTTAATATTTTGTCTGTCAGCAGGGCTTGTTGAACATATTTGTTGAAACATGGTCGAAGAGATGTTTCGTTAACAATCTTAGGAGTTTTAAAATGAAAAAAAGTCTATTAGCGTTGGGTGTTTTTTCTATTGCAGGGCAAGTTTATGCTGCTGATTTAATTGATACTGCTCGTGTTGTTTCCAGTACGCCGATTTACGAACGAGTTAATGAGCCGCGTCGTGAATGTAGTACCGAAACAATCCAGAATGCACCTAAAGAACGTTCTATGGGAGGTGCGGTACTCGGTGGTATTACGGGGGGCTTGTTGGGTAGTCAGGTGGGCGGAGGGTCAGGAAAGACGGCTGCCACAGCAGCGGGTGCGATAGCAGGTGTTTTAGTCGGTGATCGTATTGCTAACCCTGATCAACCGCGCAGCGAACAAGTTGAGCGTTGTCGTGATGTCAGTAACTATCGGGATGTGATCAAGGGTTACACTGTTATTTATCGTTATAACGGTCGTGAAGCGACGACAACGTTGCCCTATCAGCCTGGTGATACCGTTAAAGTGGGCGTGAGTCTGATTGAAGATCAAACCCGTCAGGATCGTTATCAGCCTCAGGGTGGACAGTATCAGGATCAACGTTATCGTTCAGGTGAACGCAACTAAGTTACCGTATTTAAGAGGATATAAAAAGCCCGGCTTAGCCGGGCTTTTTATATCTAATCCGGAATTAACCAAACCTGCCTGTAATATAGTCTTCCGTTTCCTGGCGTTTTGGATTGGTAAATACGGTGCTGGTATCACCAAATTCAATTAAATCGCCCAGATACATATAGGCCGTATAGTCTGATACGCGTGCGGCTTGTTGCATATTGTGAGTGACGATCACGATGGTGAAGTCTTCCTTCAATTCGTCTATTAGTTTTTCAATATGTGCGGTTGAAATTGGATCCAGTGCCGAAGTGGGTTCATCGAGCAGCAGCACTTCCGGTTTAACAGCGATAGCACGTGCAATACACAGGCGCTGTTGCTGACCACCAGAAAGTCCCATGCCGCTTTGTTTAAGTTTATCTTTAACTTCGTTCCACAGCGCCGCTTTTTTTAAGGCCCATTCAACGCGTTCATCCATGTCGTTTTTCGATAAGTTCTGGTAGAGCTTAACACCGAAGGCGATGTTGTCATAAATCGACATTGGAAACGGTGTCGGTTTTTGAAATACCATGCCAACTTTTGCACGTAGTTTATTTAAGTCCTGGTTTTTATCCAGCACATTATCGCCGTCGAGCATGATGGCGCCGGTAGCGGTTTGGTTAGGGTAGAGTTGATACATGCGATTGAAGGTTCGCAGTAAGGTAGACTTTCCGCAACCGGAAGGCCCAATAAAAGCAGTTACTTTTTTGTCGGCGATCTCTAAGTTGATGTCTTTGAGGGCGCGATATTTTCCATAAAAGAAATTCAGATTTTTGACTGAAACTCTGGAGTCGGATATGTTTTCAACGTTCATTTTCAGACCTTGTATTAATGTGTGGAAGCGCTTTGACGGAACAGTACGCGCGCCAGGATATTAAGCGTCAGTACACTAATTGTAATAAGTAAGGCACCCGCCCAAGCCAAATTCTGCCAGTCTTCATAAGGGCTCATCGCGAACTGGAAAATGACGACGGGTAAATTAGCCATAGGCTGATTCATATTGTCGTTCCAGAACTGATTATTAAGCGAAGTGAACAACAGTGGTGCTGTTTCTCCACTGATGCGCGCGATGGCTAACATAACACCGGTGATAATGCCTGCGCGTGCTGCACGTAGCGTGACAAAATTGATAATTTTCCATTGCGGTGCCCCGAGTGCTGCGGCTGCTTCCCGTAAGGTGGCGGGAACCAGTTTCAACATATTTTCAGTGGTGCGTATGACGATGGGAATCACAATAATGGCCAGTGCCGCTGTTCCTGCCCAGCCTGAAAAATGTTTGATCTGAACGACGTAGACTTCATAAACGAACAGACCAATCACAATAGACGGAGCGGATAACAGTACATCATTGATAAACCGTGTAACAGGTGCGAGCCAGCCGCGTTGACCAAATTCAGCCAGATAAGTGCCTGCTAGAATACCGATGGGTGTGCCAATCAGGGTGCCTGTTATGGTCATGATTATGCTGCCAAAAATTGCATTTGACAGGCCTCCTGTGCTGCCCGGCGGGGGAGTCGATTGGGTAAATACAGTGGCGCTCAGAGCAGGAAGGCCGTGATCAAGCAATGTCCAGAGTATCCAGCATAACCAGAATAAACCAAATGCCATGGCTAATATGGCAATGGTCAAACCTGCCGAGTTAATAAGACGTCGTCTTGTATAGAGATCCATCATGTTAAGCGGCCTTTCCTTCACGTTGCCCGAGTTTATAGAGCATATAGCGTGCGAGTGATAACACAACAAAAGTGATAAAGAACAGAATTAAACCCAGTTCAATCAATGAGGCGGTATAAAGTTCACCAAAGGCTTCGGTAAATTCATTAGCGAGTGCGGATGAAATGCTGTTGCCGGGATTTAGCAGGGACTTAGTCAATTCATGCGCATTACCGATGACAAAGGTAACCGCCATGGTCTCTCCCAGCGCCCGTCCCAAACCCAGCATAATGCCTCCGGCAACGCCGACCTTGGTGTATGGCAAAACGATACTCCACATGACTTCCCACGTTGTAGAGCCTAATCCATAGGCCGACTCTTTTAGCAGGGTAGGGACAACGTCAAATACATCTCGCATAACAGACGCGATGAAGGGAATCACCATGATGGCTAAAATGATACTGGCAGTGAGTATGCCTATACCCATAGGCGGGCCGGAAAAGAAAGGGCCGACATAGGGAAGTGTTCCGATATGTTGATTAAGCCACGGCTCCACGTGATCGCCGAATAAGGGCGCGAAAACAAATAAACCCCACATACCATAAATGATGCTTGGTATGCCGGCAAGCAGTTCAATGGCAACCCCCAGTGGACGTCGTAACACGCGAGGTGATAATTCGGTTAAAAACAATGCAATACCGAAACTTACCGGAATTGCGATAGATAGAGCAATCACAGATGTTATTAGTGTGCCTATGATGGGAATGAGCGCACCAAACTGATCATTAACAGGATCCCATTCAGGATTGACCAAAAAACCGAAACCGAAGGCATGAATCGCTGGCATACTTCCGATGATGAGCGAGCCTAGGATTGCAGCTAGCAAAGCCAATACCCCCAATGCCGCCAGGCGGGTTAGATTGCGGAATAAAGTATCTAAGATGGTTTGCCGTTTCAGGCGAGCATCATGTAAGCGTATGGGCATAGTATATTTTTTGATTGTAAATAATCAACCTAAGTTTAAATTACGGGGTGGTATTTACCTTCCCCGTAAATATAACGTGTTGAATTGATATGGCTTTACTTAGTCCAGATAGCTTTACCTGCGTTATCCGTAATTTGCGCTTTCCATGCGCTGCGGATTAGATTCTTAACGTCGCCAGGTAATGTGACGTAATCCATTTCAGATGCCAGTTTGTCGCCGCTGGTATATGCCCAATCGAAGAATTTAAGTGTGGCCAGAGCCGCTTCAGGTTTGTCTTGCTTCTTATTCATTAGAATAAACGTCGCGCCGCTGATAGGCCAGGTTGCTTTACCGGGTTCGTCGGTCAAAATTTCATAGAAGCCCGGTGCGTTTTTCCAGTCAGCACTTGCCGCCGCTGCTTGGAAGCTCGCGCCATTTGCTAAAACGTACTCACCTGAACGGTTTTTCATTTGTACAGTGACCATCTTGTTTTGCAATGCATAAGCATACTCAACATAACCGATTGAGCCTCTGATACGTTGTACATAAGACGCTACACCTTCATTGCCTTTGCCGCCTGTGCCAGCAGGCCATTTAACGGCCGTGCCTTCACTAGGGCCTGCTTTCCACTCAGGACTTACCTTGGATAGGTAATTGGTAAAAACGAAGCTGGTACCAGAACCATCCGAGCGATGCACAACGGTGATGTTTTCTTTGGGTAGCTTGAATCCTTTGTTCAATGCTGCGATTGCAGGATCATCCCAGGAGGTGATTTTACCCAGATAGATATCTGCGAGTGTTTTTCCATCCAGCTTCAGCTTGTTATTTTGTATGCTAAGTACGTTGACCACAGGTACAACGCCGCCTATCAGTGTTGGGAACTGCATTAGTTCTGCTTTGTTTAATTCTTCAACGGTCAACGGTTTATCAGACGCGCCGAAATCGACAGTTTTTGCAGAAATTTGTTTGATGCCTCCACCGGAGCCGATGGATTGATAATTCATGTTGCTGCCCGATTGTACTTTATAAGCTTCAGCCCATTTAGCATAAGCAGGGTACGGAAAGGTCGCGCCTGCACCGGTAATATCAGTAGCGGCTGCAATACTGGCGTATGCAAAAGTGGTTGCTGCGGCTACTGTGATAAACAGTTTTTTTAACTTAAGGCTCATGATTGCTCCAGTTGAATTTTCGAATTTGCACAGAGACTATATAAATAGCTCTGTCACGCGCTAGATATTAAACATTATATATGACAGTAATATTACAGTCAGTTGCGCGTTAGTCAATTAGATTTTCTACTGGTCTGCAGCTTGTTCCTTGATTTACGCAGTTCTGCATAGCGTAAACCGATAAAAGTTAACCAGCCAACAATAACCAGTCCGATGGTAAAAGCAGCGTAGGCTATAGGCCATGGTATGCCTTGTGTCATCATGGAGTATTCTGACATTCCACCTATGCCGGCTAATACATTAAGCGGCATAAAGACCACACTGATAATGGTTAGTCGTTTAATATCTTTATTCTGATTGATGTTGATGGAGCTGTCGGTTGCATCCATCAGGAAGTTTATTTTATTGAATAAAAAGGCCGTATGTCCATCCAGGGATTCGATGTCGCGTAAAATTTCGCGTACATTTTCATGTTGTGCTTCAGACAGAAACTTTGCACGCATTAAAAACGACAGCGCGCGTCGGGTATCTAGTACATTTCGGCGTATACGCCCGTTCAGGTCTTCTTCCTCGGCAATGGATGCCAGTATGATGGCCGCTTCGTCATCGGTGATATGTGATCTGAGTACTTGTTTGCCAACGATACCGAGATCTGCATAAACATCTTCCAGTGCATTGGCGGAATATTCCACATCTGCAGCATATAGGTCGAGTAATACGTCTTTTGCTTCAGATACATAGCCAGATTGTGCCCGTGCGCGCAGGCGTTGTAGACGAAAAACGGGAAGCTCTTCACTGCGTACGGAGAAAAGTGTGCCCTTATGCAAAATAAATGCAACGGCAACGTTACGCGATTCATCTTCCCTGTCGAGCAGGAAGTCAGAATGCAGATGGACTTCATCACCTTCTTCGATATAAAAACGGGCGCTGGTTTCCAGGTCAGTCAATTCCTTAGGGTTAGGCAGATCTACCTCAAACAACTCTCGCGCCCAGGCGATTTGCTCATCATCGGGTGCAACTAAATCTATCCAGATCGGCGTTGCTTTTGCAAGATCATTACGGCTAGCGATGGGAATTTGTCTTAAACGTCCTTCATGTAAGTCGAAGACCCGAATTGTTGTACTACGATCCTGCGGTTTCGCTTCTGCAACAAGCTCAGAACGAATGTCATCAGAAATGACGAGTAGTATTTCTTCTTTTCGTTCTTCGGATATGAGTTGCCAGATAATTTCACGATCATCAGTTGATACTGCTTCGAGTATGTTAGAAACGGCTTTGGTGTCGTGCTGCTCAAGTCGGGTTTGTAACTCTACTAGGTTTTGCTTGTGAGCCAGCGTTTCAATGAGTTTGTGTTTGTGCAGGAGTCGATTCACCTGCCACAGGTTTTTCTGGGTGGAAGTCGGGTCTTCGTTGGTATCGATTGCCTGCATGATTGAGCCCATTCATGAATTTGCCGCGATTCTAGCCTAATTGACTAAAAAGAGATTAAAAAAATATATTTTGACGGAAATAGCTTGTTCGAAATTAAGTGCGAACAATGTTGTAACTTTTAATATGTTTTTGTATCCTCGTACTTGTCCGGATTCCTGAGGCTCGCCGTTTAGTGGCTGTTATGTGAAATGCCAAGGATAAGCAGATAAGAAAGTGATATGAATCTGTAATTCAGCGCAGTGTAGAGCCAAAATGAGTCATATGCTGTTATTTAAACTATCATGTCTAGCCTAAAAAGGGGGCAGACTTTTGCCATATTTGTTGCATGTTGATTTTGTCCCGCTGATTATTTTGTCTTATAAGCCAGGGTTGACATTGTTTGCGAGGATGCCGTTGGTACGTGGCTGTGCTGTATTGATGGGTACCCCGTATTTTTTGCGTAATATTTTAATATAGAGACGAAACGCTTATTAGGTTGAAATTCTTGTTTCAGAAGTATATCGTGCTACACCGATTTTCGGTTGCAGCGCATTATTTGAGGTTGCGTTAAGCATGATATGGTTACGAAAACTTAAGCCGGTACAGAGGATTGCGCTGCTGATTGTGCTGTCGCTGCACGGCGCGGGTTTGTATGGTCTGTGGCGTTATCGGATGATCCCTCCGCAGGATGAGAGCGTAACGCTGATAGCGAATCTTATCAATACACCCGTTTCCGATAAACCTAAACTGGTCGACCCGCCCAAGCTCAGGCTTCGGCCCATTGTACCGGCTGACCCTATTCCTTTAGCTGTGCAGATGGAAGTTGTTAAACCCAACGAAGCAGTCGCTTATGTGTTAGCTGTGCCATTACCCTCGCCATCCACGCCTGAGCCACCCCAGGATCAGCCTCAGGTGGTGGCGCTGTCTGGCGAATTGTCGGTGAGTTGCCCTGATCGTTCGCCGCCTGTTTACCCCACATTGTCGATGCGTCTTAATGAGCAGGGGCGAGTGGTATTGCGGGTAGAGTTGGGCGTGGATGGTCGCATTAGCAATGTATCGTTTAAAACACATTCAGGTTACACCCGGTTGGACGATGCGGCGGTTAATGCTGTGAAAACCTGGCACTGTAAGCCCGCGATAAGAGGCGGCGTACCCTTGCCGGCATTGGCTTTGCAACCCTTTGATTTTATTTTGGAAGGACGTTAGAGATGGAAAGTAATCTGGGATTTGCGCACTTTATTTCACAATGTGATGCCGTTGGTAAGGGGGTTTTGCTTGTTTTGTTATTGTTGTCGGTAACTAGCTGGTATTTGATCGTTACCAAAGCCATTGACAATTACAGCGCCAAAAAGCGTGCCGACGAATTTCTGAGGCAGTTCTGGGAGGCGGCTTCTTTGCAAGATATGCAACAAACATTAGGCAGTAGTGTTGATAGTAATGCGTTCGCTGATTTGGCCAAACAAGCGCTGGGTGTTCAAAGTGGTAATCAGCACGGTGCCGAAAAACTGCTGGCAGCCGGCGGTCTTTCAGAATACCTGACTCGTGTATTGCGTAATGGCATTGATCAGGAATCGACTCAGGTTGAATATGGATTGACGGTGTTAGCCTCCGCTGGTTCTGCCGCCCCCTTTGTTGGTCTGTTTGGTACGGTTTGGGGTATTTATCATGCGTTGCTGCAAATCGGGATGAGCGGTCAGGGTACGCTGGATAAAGTTGCAGGGCCGGTTGGCGAGGCGCTTATTATGACGGCAGTGGGATTGGCGGTGGCGATACCTGCTGTTTTAGCTTATAACTCATTTACTCGTCGTAATCGTCTGTGGCTCGCTCGTCTGGATAATTTTGCCCATGATTTGTATGCGCTGATCGCGGCAGGTGACAAGAAGGTTTAATTTTTAGTAACGCGGTGACGTGTCGCCGCACGCCAAATCAGGAGGATTTATGGCATTCGGCAGTTTTGATTCGAGACGACATCAAGGACCTATGGCAGAAATTAATGTCGTGCCTCTGGTGGATGTG
Organism: uncultured Nitrosomonadales bacterium; assembly: GCA_903861075.1. GTDB lineage: Bacteria > Pseudomonadota > Gammaproteobacteria > Burkholderiales > Gallionellaceae > Gallionella. The sequence goes on along the minus strand of CAIOSY010000156.1, from coordinate 23,438 downwards.
ATGCTGGTGTTGCTGGTGGTATTTATTATCACAGCACCGTTATTGACCAACGCGGTAAAGATTGATTTACCCAAGGCATCGAGTACGGCCAATATCACGCGCGCAGAACATATTGAATTTTCTATTCGAGAAGATGGTAGCTATTTTTGGAATGGTGAACAAATCGCAGTGACGAGTCTGCTGGAACGCTTTGCCATAGAGGCTAAGAAACAACCTCAGTCAGAGTTACATATTCACGCCGATAAGTTTGCGCATTACGAACGGGTCGCCCAAGTGATGTCATCTGCTGCTAAAGCAGGCGTGGTGCGTATCGGTTTTGTCACCGACCCTGCACAGTCACCTTAATACAACTTGTGGTGTAAATGCTGCTCCATCCAGCAGCAATCTCAGGCCGCTGGCACGCTGAGATTGCCTCTCTATCGCCTGGCGCAACAAGCCAGTCTGTCCTTCTATCAGCGTGAAACTTTCCCTTGCACGGGTAATGCCAGTGTAAACAAGTTCCCGGGTCAATACCTTGGTACCGCCTTGAGGCAGAATCAACGCTGTATGTAAAAACTCAGACCCCTGACTCTTATGCACGGTCATGGCAAATGCGGTTTCCACATGCGCCAATCGGTTTATGCCGACAGAGCGCAAATTGTTACCATCCAGGAAATAAACGCGTAGTGCGCTGTTTTCACGGGTACCCGGCAGCGTCACGCCAACATCGCCATTAAAAACACCCAGTTCCGGGTCGTTGCGGGTGATCATGACGGGGCGACCGGAAAACCACTCCCCTCGAGGCTTCAAAAGGCCGGCTGCCGCCAATGCCTGCTGGACTGTCAGGTTTAAACTTTCTGTCCCCCAGTCTCCCTCATGCACAGCGCATAAGATGCGAAACCGATCGAAGGCTAACAGCACGCTTTTAACCCAGTTCTCATGGCTGTCGATATTTGTCATGGTATTTGCAGGCCGGGTTTTAATCAGCTGTAAATAGTCGGCGTAACAGGCCGCACCTCCGGTTCGACCCCGGACTGCCAGATCCAGTATCGTCTGTAAAGTAGGGTGGGATGTTGTCTGTAAAACGGCTGTCTTGTCATTAGTGATCAATTTCAGTGCCCCTGCACAGTTTCCCTCATTGACGGCTTGTGCGAATTGACCGATGAGCCCGCCGAAGCGGCGACTCTTGCGTAGCATCACCGTCTGTTGGGCTAGTGGAGTGGCTTCAGGCTCGTTGTTTATAAACTGACGTGGCAGGGTGAGTCCTGCGACAGACTCTGCATAACGTACCGTTTCCATGTCGTAATTGCCATCCAATGCATCACGACAAAGGTCGCCCAGCACGGCACCGGCTTCTACCGAGGCCAACTGATCTTTGTCACCGAGTAAAATAATCTTGGCGCCGTGCGGCATCGCTTGCAGCAAGGCGGACATCATTTCAATATGAATCATGGAGGCCTCATCTACGATGAGGATGTCCACATCTAGCAGATGGTGGGCATTGAAGCGCAACAGTCTTGTGTCGGGTCTGGCACCTAATAGTGAGTGTAAGGTTCGTGCAGCGCCTATACGCCGGGTATACGATTCCAGATCAAGTTCTTTGCCCATACGCTTAGTTAGTTCCTGCAAGGATGTATCGATCGATTGACGCAATCTGGCTGCAGCTTTGCCGGTGGGTGCTGCCAAAGCCACACGCAGGCGCTGCGGATCGGCATGCATGGCAAAAAGCAAAGCCAGTAGACGGGCTGCGGTATAGGTTTTTCCCGTCCCGGGTCCTCCGGTTATCACGGTGAGGCTGGCACGCAATGCCACTGCGCACGCCAGCTTTTGCCAATCGATTTCTGTGGTGTGGGTGGTTGGATCGAACAGGCGATTCAGCCATTGATGTGCCACGCATTCATCTATGGGGTGGGCAGCCGTTGTGCGTTGCAGGACATCGCAGGCAATTTGTTTCTCATGGAGATAATAGCGGCGAAAATACAACAAGGGTTCTTTATTGCTGCCGCCGAGTATTAAGGGTTGACCGCAATCAGGCTCGTCTTGTATGTTTTTTCCGGCGGTTTTATCAAGAATAGAGCGAACCAGCGGACTGGTTTGTAAAGCATACAACCAGTCGGGTAAATTGGAAGGCAGCATCTCCCAGAGTGAGTTTAAGTCCTGACGGGCAGCTTGTGGCCATGCCAGAATTTCATTAGGCTGCGTTACCAATAATCGGAGGGGAAGGCAAGTATGACCGCGTCCTTCCATTTGAGCTAATACCGCCGTACTCACCAGCAGAGCAGGTGCGGCCGATGAATCCAGTTCGCGCATGAAGGCTGCCATGGCGCAGTCCAGGCGGCGAAGCCAACCTTGATTGGCGCAACTGTGCAATATCGTTAACGGATCTGCGGGGGTTGTAAAACTTTTTTCAGGTTTGATTTCAGTCATGGCGGCATTGCTCAGGTCGCGGGTAGAAGTAAATGTGCTCATGCTGTTAAGGCTTCCTCACCTAACATAACATCTAGTGCATCCAGCAGGGTAATGCTGGCCGGAATGAGGCACACCCCGTTTTGCGGCCCTTTCACGCCACGCAAAAACAGGTACACCGCACCACCCAGGTGTTTCTGCGCTTGATAGCGGTTTCCCAGTCTTGCTTTCAGCAGTCGGTGCAAGGCCAGCATGTAGATGGCGGCCTGTACGTCATAGCGGTGAGCTGCCATGGCACGGTACAGGGCATTACTGTCATAACAGGCATCATCTTCGCCTAAGTAATTGGACTTGTAGTCCAGCACCCAGAACTTGCCCTGATGCTCGAACACTAAATCGGCAAAGCCTAGCAGCATGCCGTGCAACTGACGTTCGGCCAGACCCGGACGGTCAAATCCCGGCAAGAGGTGCTGGCAGCACTGTGTGTCGATTTCTTTTGCCTCAATCCGCTGCGCCGGCAACCAGAACTCCATTTCAGGCAGAACAGTAGTCAGATCGACGAGTGCCACATCGGGTCCGGGTAGGCGGGTTTGTACGATCTCTGTCAACCACGAGACTATATCTTCGGTATACACGCCACGCCCGGCACGCTCACAGCGATGACGCAGTCGCGCGGCCAGCGGATCGTTGTCGGGCAGCGCAAAGCCTTCTGTTGCCAGCCACTCCAGTTGATCGTGAAGGAAGTTGCCCGCCTCAGGCCCTCGTGCAAAATTGTGCCATGCCACCAGACTACGCTGCGCAATCGGTAACGGCGACAGTTTATCGTCTGTCCGGCTAATTTCGTCATCGGCTGGACTTAATATCTGCAGCGGGGATAAATCAGAAATTGTGTGTGTTGGCGTCATGTCTTTGGCCAAGCGGGAAAAACTCCCGATAGTCCAATTGCGCTCGAAGTTTGCCTGATACGGGAAACTATTCTGCAAACCCGCACCTGTCTGTGTTGTGTTTAGTGTGGTGCGGGGCGTGTTTTGCTCCGCCGGTTGCAATACAATACCGGCACATTGGTATGCGAACTGCTCCAGGGAAGGTAGCCAGTCGGCAGCTTCGATCGGGTCAGTGCCGCCGAGCAGATAACCCGCTGCACTTCTATGGGAAATACAGGCCTGACTGTTACCCGTTTTAACAGCTGAAAATCCCACCCACAAAGTATGTCTTGCGCGAGTCAGCGCTACATATAGCATTCTCAGATCTTCCCTGAGCCGGTCTTGATCGGCTAGGATCAGTTCGTCATTACTGACTTTCAAGCTCAATTTTCGGTTGCCTTCTTCATCCGCCAAGTTGACGAAGGAAGTAAACCTTCGGTTTTTTGCTCTGAAACTGCTGGAGTAGGGCAGGAACACTAGCGGGTACTCGAGCCCTTTGCTCTTGTGTATTGTGATAATTTTGACCAGATCGGCATCGCTTTCCAGACGAACTACCTGCTCATCCCCCCGGTTTCTGTTCTCGCTGATTTCAGTGAGTAACCATCGGATCAGCGCATGCTCCCCATCCAGTGTGCTGCTCGCTGTTTGCAGCAATTCGGCCAGATGCAGAAAATTAGTGAGTTTGCGTTCACCATCAGTGGTCAAGAGCCAGTTGGCAGCAAGTCCTAATTGATGCAAGGTCTGACGCAGCATCGCCAATACCCCTTGTAGTTGCCAGACAGTACGCAATTGCCGCAATTGTTCGCAACGCGCATCAAAGGCTTCATCGTTACTGGCCAGCCATCCCAATTCATCCAGACTTAAGCCCATGGTACGAGTGGCAAGACCGGCACGCATCAGTCGAATATCTTGTGGCGTGGCGACAGCCCTCAACCAGTGCACAAGGTCATGAGCTTCAATACTGCTGAAGACGGAGTCCTTGTCTGATAAATACACCGAGGCGACAGAGCGGCGCTCAAGTTCACGACGCACGGCAGTTGCTTCTTTGCCGGTTCGTACCAACACCGCTATATCGGCAGGTCGCAGTGGCTTGAATACGGATCCTTCCCCTTTATCTGTGAAGCCGGCTTGAGGATCATTGAGCCATGTGACAATTTGCTCTGCACAGCGTGCAGCAAAGCGTTTTCGGGTGTCATCTGCGTTTCGCACGTCCAGATCATGCACCAGGATCATAGGCGGTAGCGAACCTTGTGAGTTGATAAGGTGCTCTTTGCGTCCTTTGGCGTTAACGTCTACAAACGGCAAGGGGTTATCTTCCCCCTTACGGTACATGAACGCTCCTTCGCTGTGCATAGCTTCGGCGCGGCTAAACCAGTGGTTGACCACCTCAACCAGGGCATTTGTTGAACGGTAATTGGTCTCCAGCACGTAGTGACGTCCAGCGGTGCTTCGGCGTGCTTGCATATAACTGTAAATGTCAGCACCGCGAAAGCCGTAAATTGACTGCTTCGGGTCGCCAATCAGCAGCAACGCACTGTGTCGATGATTACTTCGTGTTTGGTAAATTTGATCAAATATCTGATACTGCAACGGGGAGGTGTCTTGAAACTCATCAATCATAATGACCGGGTATTGCGCCAGGATACGTTCACGCAATTGTGCGCCGTTTGGACCTTGCAATGCAGTATTGAGCCTGTGGAGCATATCCGAAAAACCGAAGCTGCCGGTTTGCCGTTTGAGTTGAAGTAGTCGCAGTGCTACATTGGCTGCTGCATGCAAGCGCACGGCAGTCTTAATGTCGGGCAATTGGTCGATTGCCTGTTCGAGTGCGGCAAACTGGGTAAATTCAGGAGGCAGGACAATAGGCGGAGCATCGTCCTTGCGGGCTTCCATCAAACCCTCTGGGGTGAAACGCGCCCAACCGGTTTTCAGGTCAGGTTTTTCATCTTCAATTTGATCCTGAGCCCAATCCTTGAGTGTGGCGAGCCATTTGCTGTAATTTTTCGGGCTGAGTTTGCGGCCATCCCAGCCGTTGTTTTTGCTGGAGGTTTGATTGTCCAGCCAGTCCTGCATGGATAGTGCGCGCACATCCCAGCCGATTTTGAGTTGGTCAAGCGCCTCGCTGCGCTGTGCTGTGACTTGGGTCAGAACTTCCGCCAGCGTCCCATTCCCCGAATGCGGCGGGATGTCCTGATTCATCAAATCTCGCATATCAGCGATCAATTTGTCCACGCCACTCCAAATGTTCAGTACCAGTGACAGGGGTTCCGGCGTTAAGGGGTAACACGCCTGACGCCAGTAATCCTGAGTCGCTTCAAGACGCATCGCGTCCTCATCGGCGACGAGTTCTTCGTTAAACAGGCAGCCACTGTCGAACGCATGTTCTTTCAGCATACGCTGACACCAGGCGTCGATCGTATGAACCGATGCATCGTCCATGCTTTCTGCTGCGTTTGCCAATGACCAGGCTGCGTGCGTGCGAAGCGCCTCATCCTGGTAGTTATTCATCAAGCGCTTGAGGAATTCATCGCCGGCTTCGAGCTCTTTTTCACCCCTGAAACATTGCGCAGCGTTAATCAGTCGTTCACGAATACGATCTGACAATTCACGCGTGGCAGCCCGGGTGAAGGTCATCACCAGAATTTCCGATGGGCGCAGCGGACGTTCAAAGCCGTGTTCTCTGCCATGCCCCAGTACCAAACGTAAATACAGGGCTGCGATAGTCCATGTTTTTCCGGTACCGGCGCTGGCTTCAATCAGGCGGCTACCCCAAAGATCAAAGGAATCAGCCTGCAGAATTTGACTTGTTTCAGTCAGCCCGGCGTGATTTTTGGAAGAGTGGATGTTCACGAGCGCTGGCTCCTTGTTGATCTCGTTTTTCATTCGGCAAGCGTGATTATCGCTGGTTGGTTTTCGTGTAAGCTCGCAGTCACATAGTGCTCTGCCCATTTCAATAGAGGTAGATAGACCTGTCGGGACAGAGCCTCGAAACGGCCGTCAGTCGAGAGTGCATCGTAGTCCGGGAACATACGGGCCATACAAACTTCCTCTACATCGCCTCTGACCATGTATCCGCCTTCATATTGGGAGACGGCGTCTTTTTCTGTAAGCCAGGCCAAGGCCGTTTTGGGTGGCAAAGGCAGCGGCGAATTCATGCCGTCAAGCCACAATATCAGAAGCATGCTCAATGTTGTTTTGGCTTCATCACGGGGCATAGGTGAGATTTCAATAACGCCATCTCGCCCGACCATTACGCCTTGAGCTTTCACGCCACAGGCTGCGATGGCGAGGCTGCGTATCCAGGGCCCCAATAGCTTGTCGGTGCGGGCAACGGTTTTTTTTGCTTTTTCACATAGGTTGCCCGGATCGAGTTGTAACCATGCAATGGTATTTTGACTTTCATCACCCCGGTCGGGCGAGACCTGTCCCCGGCGCAAGTGCTCGATCCAGTCTTCTAGAACCACATCTCCTATTTGTAAATGAACAAACTGCCGTTCTGCGCTATCAGGAAAACGAGCCTCTGTGTTATACCAGGCTTGCAGCATAGTGGTCAGACTCTCTTGCAGCGTATGTTGTTTAAGATCTCCTAGACCTTTGAACGGCAACTCACCGGCTGTGCGCAACTGCACCAGGGATTTTGTGATGCCGTCCTGCTTCTGAGTCTGGGTTGTGGTCGCAGTGGCTAGCAATTCCTTGAACAGTGTGTATTCTTGAAGACCCTCGATCGCAAAACATTCATCGTCGTCATTGTTGTTCTGATCTTCTTCAAATGTGACCAGGAGACGCTTACGGAAAAACACCCCGGCGGGCTTGCGTAGAAATTCGGTTAACTGCCCCAGGGTTAATGGCATGCCGGGATCAGGCACAAATGTCGCTAAGGATGCAATGGATTTCAGCTCGGAGTTAGGTCGCGTTGTATCGTCTGCTTGTGTCTCCGGGGCAAAAGTCGCTTGCCGTTGATGGATTGAGCGCCACTCGCTAGCGTAGGTAAATAATGAGCTGTCCTCCTCAAAATAGCGCCGGCTGAAAGGTTGCAATGGGTGCCGGGTAGTTCGGCTTGCAACTACGTCATCGCCCCAGGCTGCGCTCAAGTAATCACGTAATTGAGACACCAGCACAGAGGGGGGTTGTTCGCTGTTGTCGCGCACGCTGTGGCCGCACCAACTCAGATAAAATACGCGTCGAGCCGAGAGCAGGGATTCCAGCATCAGCTGGCGGTCATCGTCACGACGGGAGCGGTCACCGGGCCGACTTGTTCCCGGTAAACCCATTAGATCAAAGTCACTACGCATGCCGCGTCTGGGATAATCGCCATCGTTCATACCCAGCAGGCAAACGACTTCGAACGGAATGGCACGCATCGGCATCAGTGTGCAAAAAGTAATGCCGCCGGCTCTAAACCGCTGGTTCAGCCCCGGAACTTCTATTGATTCCAGCCAGGCTGAGCGAGCCACCATCAATGGCACTTCTTTGCAAAATCCTGCTTGTTCGCACGCGCTGTGCCATGCGACGAGTCCCTCCTCCAGGACTCTCAGGGTCTGTCGGTCTGCTTCAGATTCAGCCTTCATCATGTCGGACAGCAATGATCTGCCGCGCTCTATCCAGATTTGTGGCGTAGCGGGTGTGTTTGCTAGTGCCCACCAATTTATCAGCGTCTGTAATAAATGCGCGAGTGAACCTGCCAGTTCCGCTTCCAGTCCGCCAACCTCGGCGTAGGGCTCAATGTCCTTAAAGTTTGCCAGCGACTTTTCAGCACTTACCGTACCACTGGCATAACCCAGCAGCATTCTTCGAAGACCAAACCACGCGCTGTTTTGATCGCCACAAGCCCCAAGATCCAGGTCGGTACGGTGTGCTTCATTAAGACCCCAGCGTATCCCGGCTCCCGTCATCCATTGGGTGAGGCGGGGGAGAGACGCTTGATCGATGCCGAATCGGGCGGCCACTGCGGGTAATTCCAGTAGGTCCATTAGTTCGCTCATGCGACAGCGCTGTTGAGGCAAACTAAGCAACCAGTCCATCGCGCCGATCAGCGGGCTGCTTGCTTTTGCACTTATGTCGGCGATGTCAAATGGAATGTATCGGGGATCATGTTGCTTGTATTGGCTAAATACCGCCCGAATGGCAGGTGCCATTTGCTCGATGTCGGGCACCATCACAATCACGTCGCGCGGATTAAGCGGCGCATTGGGTGGCGGATTGGCCAGTAAATAAAGTAGTTGGTCGTGCAATATTTCAAGTTCACGCACCTTGCTGTGTGCGCTGTGAAAGACGATGGAGCGGTCATGCTCTGCAATTGGCATTTCCTTGTGTTCGGACAACGGAGTCAAATCACGGATTCGATTTTGCACCCGTTTGAGTAAGGGGGTTTGACTATCATCTTCTGATTCGTCGAAAAGATCGACACGCGCCAGATCGAACCGGCGCCGGCTTTGCTCAACATCGTCAAACACGTCGAGTTGACGAACAAAGTCCCGACCTTGACGGCCCCAGGCCGCCAGCAAAGGATGGGCATGCAGATGCATATCTTCCAGAGGCCGTGATGCGAGATCAAGTCCTGAGCGTAGCGGTTGACGCCGCCGTTTTGATTGCAAAAATTCACGGCCATCCATGATGTCGCCCCAGTAAAAGCGACAGGGATTCGGAACGGCCAGCATGACCTGGCTGTGGGACGACAAAGCCGCCAGTGCCTGCAGGGTCGTCCAGGGTATTTGACTCATGCCGAACACAATTACCCGTTGTGCGACCTTGTTAGCCAGGGGGTCGCCTGATGCCAGTCGTTCCAGCACACGCTGATGCAATTGGGGTCTGATACAGCGTTTTTGTGATTCATCCAGCATTTCAAGTACAGCGCGCCATAATTGGGGTTGCCAGCGTTGTTCCGCAGACAACCCGGTTATTGAGCCATTGGTCATGATCAGATGATCCTGTCCGCTCTCCCAGGCGTCGAGCCAGTCGGCACGGTAATTTTGGTACTGATCAAAGAGGTCCGCCAGTTTGGAGGCCAGTTGCAGCATGCGATCCGGTTCGTCCGCTTTAAGAAATCCTGCCAGCGGCAAAAAGTCGGGTTTGGCGATCAATGTCGGCAGCAATTGCATTAGACGCCAGGTCATAGGCACCTTGTCCAAAGGGGAGTGGCTTGGAACGACATCACGACCCAGAATATGGCGGTAGGTGCGCCATAAAAAACGCGATGGTAACTCGACCCGGGTGGCGGCGCAGATGCCCGTCATGCGGGCTAACTCCATCTTGACCCATTCCGCCATGCCATTACTCTGAACCAGAATAATCTCTTCTTCGAGAGGATTTAAAGGGTGACGCCGGACCCAGTTGATCATGACCGCGGCCAAATCTTCGGAGCGATTACTGTGGAAAGCAATAAAGCCGGATTTTAAAGTTTTTGTGGGCTGACGCATAAGCTGCGATTTCCTGTTTAACAAAATCAATAGGTTATTGATTTATCGTACATCATATATTGCAACGAAATAACCCCATAAGCTGCGATTATCGCCATAAATTTACGAATGAGCTGCGCTTTACTTTTGTGAATGGGCTGATTTTATTCTATTTAAAAACTTGGCCTTGATTTATAAGGAAAAAGTTGTGTGTAGAATGGCTGACTTGCTCATCACCTCTCCCAGCCTATTCTGTAATCATGTCTCATCTTCGCGCCTTCGTGTGAAATAAAAAAATCTTGCACCGAACTACGCCTGCTGACTCACGCGAAGACGCGAAAAAACCAAAAAATCTCAATAAACACGCTCGTGTTTCACCTGTTTGCAGGCAAATTGCACCTTTTTGCCGGCACTACGCATCATTTTGCCGGCACCACGCACCTTTTTTCCGACGCTTTGCACCTCTCTGCCGGCACCACGCACCTTTTTTCTGACGCTTTGCACCTCTCTGCCGATACCACGCATCGTTCTGTGGACACCACATATCGTTCTGCAGGCACATGGCATTAGGTTGCAAATGATTTTATAGCGCTCGCGTGCGCGCAACCCGAGAGAGGTGGGCAAGAGGTCCGGATAAATCAGCAGTAAGCTTTTAGCACAACAAAATTGATAGAAAAAGCACGTTTTACTCGCAATAGTACGTTAGCGGCGGTAAATATTCCTGATCTCAGGACAGCGCTGGGTTATGTTTTTGTGAACTTTGCGATCAGTTGGATTTTTTTGTTGGCAGAGCAAAAGTGGCGTACAGCTCGCTGGATACCCGCAGCGACACCGCCGGTTTACGCGCTGATCATAGGGACATTAGGTGTTGGTACAGCTTATGCGCTTGTTATCTATGCGCTGCGCGCTGCGCGCTGCCTATGCGGTAACACTGACTAATGCCGGGATTGTGTTGACGGTATTGCTCGGCATAGTTTGGCTAAAAGAGTATGAAGGTTGGCGACAACGTCTTATTGGTTCAAGTTTAGTTGTAATCAGCGTCATCGTCGTGAGCATAATGGCTGATTGATTCAGCCTTATGAAAACTGGTAGGCAGGTTCAGTGAGTGATTGGTGACAATTAAACCAAGCAATTTAGACCAAAATCAACGACCGCTTCGGCCGAATTTCTGACAGAGTGCTAACCAAAATTTTCACGGATTTGTGAATCTGGATTGAATGCAAAGCCCACAAGGTTTGGCACAAAACAGCACAAAATTCCCATCGCGTTAAAGACTGTCATACAAATTCAGATTGCAAATAGCCAAAACTCCTTCGATACAAATCGAAGCAGTTTTGATTTGAAAGTAAGCAATTTGCTAGCGGCTTATGGTGTATCCCAACGGCCCTGAAAAGTGATGTGGCTATGATTCAGCCGCAGGCGCCGATTGCACCGCAACTGGTGCAAAATTCACACCCATCTTTTTTAATCAAGCTGGCATTGCCGCATTCTTTACAGACTTTTCCTGTGAGCGATTTAATGCCTGTGGGCTTGATCTGGCCTTCGGGAATTTCCAGTACGCCCATTTGTTTGACAGGGTAACCGTGTTCATCCAGTACGCCTAACATTGAGTAGCGATGTATGATTAGACTCGCTACATAGGATACGGTTGAAGGGTAACTTTGCATCCTGGCACCCACAGGAACGCGTGCCATGAAATCGCCAAGCGGCTCGCCAAAATTAAGCAGTTTACGCAGTTTCATTCCTATCCAGGCAGGATCAATGACCCGCATATCCAGGCTCAGCAGTTTGCACAGACCATCCAGTGCCCGGGGATAAACGCCTGATAACCACATTGAGTAGGGGCGACGTTGTCCGTCAGGTAGTACAAGCTCTTTTAAACCGAGCACGAAATCATCACCTGAACCTGCGTTGGCAATATCAACCGTCCAGCTCATCGTGCCATCCGTTCCCGTCTTGGGCTCTTTCCTGGCAAAAAGCGCGTCCATCATTGGCGTTGTCATGCCCTCGCTCACTTCCAATGCGCCCAATGCTTCAATGCGGTATTTGAGTAAGTGGGCGAAAGCGGCAACCAGACTAGGCATACGCATTAAGCTGCCATCGGGTGGCATAGGCATATCGAACGCTTCGTCACCTGCGGTTTTCATCAACATTTCCAGTTTCATTCGTACCCATACCGGATCGCGTGTACGCATATCCATGGATAGGGATTTGGCTAACGCGCCTAGCCCGCGGGGTTGTTCCGACCCGTTTACCCAGACTTCGAACGGATGATTACAGCCTGCATCAAAGGTGTGAGAAACGAATACCACAAAGCAACCTAAGGGGTGTTTGACAACTTGAGACACCCATCCTTCGCTTCCGGCCTGTAAGTCGGGGCGACCGGGCCAGCGTAAAGAGGATAGAGCCGGTTTCGGGGCTGCTTCAAGTACAATGCGCCTATCTTGATCAAATATAAAATCCTGCGGTTGTATATCTTTTGCGGGGTCGGGTGTGACGGACAGCACCGATCCTAATATGCTGTTAGGCCTGTAAGTTGCGAGTCCTTTTAACCCCGCACGCCAAGCCTCAGTATATAAATCCTTAAAGTCTTCAAAGGGGTAGTCGGCGGGGACATTAACGGTCTTACTGATAGACGTGTCGATGAAGGGGGCAACTGCGGCGCACATTTTCATGTGATTGGTGGCGCTGATATCCAGTGCACTGACAAATGCCTGCGGTAAATGAGCCGTGTCGCCGCCTTGTGCTTTGAATAAACGCCAGGCGTGATCTTCCACCTGATACTCTTTGCTTGTGCCATCCATCATGCGTTTTTTTCGTGTGTAAAACCATGAAAAAGCAGGTTCGATGCCGTTGGAGGCGTTGTCGGCAAAAGCCAGCGAAATTGTTCCTGTCGGTGCGATGGATAAAAGATGGCTATTGCGTATGCCGTGTTCGCGAATTCGCTGTTTTAATTCATCCGGTAATCGTGAGGCGAAGCGTGGTTCAGCCAGATATTCATTGGTGTTAAGGAGAGGAAAAGCACCGCGTTCCTTGGCCAGTTCAATCGAGGCCGCATAAGCTTCATCGCGCATAATCCGCGTGATGTCAGCGGCAAAATCGCGTGCCTGTCCGGTGTCATAACGCAGTCCCAGCATTACGAGTGCGTCGCCCAAACCAGTATAACCCAGTCCGATGCGGCGTTTATTTTGTGCCTCCTGTTGCTGTTCCGGTAGCGGCCATGCAGTCACGTCCAGCACATTGTCCAGCATACGCACGGCAATTTTTATCAATTGTTTGAAAGGTTCATAATCAAAGCCGGCATGAACCGAAAACGGATTGACAACCATACGTGTCAAATTGATTGATCCTAAGCAACAACATCCGTAAGGTGGAAGCGGCTGTTCGGCGCAAGGGTTGGTCGCCTCAATGATTTCGCAATACGACAGGTTATTGTCGCGATTCATTTTATCAATAAATAAAACTCCCGGCTCGGCATGATCATAGGTGCTTTCGATAATTTTGCGCCATAAGTCAATAGCCCGCACGCGGCGATAAATCCATCGTCCATCCTCACCTTGAACGGCACCCGCTTCCCGGAGTGCTGTGGCGGGCTCTGCTGTGTGCACGAGATCGAAATCACAATCGGCCTCAACCGCTTGCATTAAAGCATCGGTGACACCTACAGAAATGTTGAAATTGCGCAAATCGCCTTGATCTTTTGCGCTGATAAATTTTTCAATATCGGGATGGTCGCAACGCAACACGCCCATCTGTGCACCCCGTCGTGCGCCTGCCGACTCGACGGTTTCGCAGGAACGGTCGAATACGCGCATATAAGAGATAGGGCCGCTAGCTCGAGAGTTTGTGCCTTTAACGCGTGCGCCTTCAGGGCGTATTGAAGAAAAATCGTAACCGACCCCGCCGCCGCGACGCATGGTTTCCGCTGCTTGTTGTAAGGCGTCGTAAATACCGGGTTTCCCATCGCTTACACCGGAAATGGCATCGCCTACAGGTTGAACAAAACAGTTGATTAACGTCGCTTGTATTTTTAAACCTGCAGCGGAATTGATTCGTCCCGCAGCAATAAAGCCATTTTCCTGGGCAGTAAAAAAAGCCGCTTCCCACTGTTCACGTTGTGCCGGATGTTCTGCGCTCGCCAGTCCTCTCGCAACGCGATGACGCACATCTTGCACCGAGGTTTCACCGGGTTCGGCATATTTCTCCAATAACACTTCGATACTGATGTCTTGCGTCATTTTTACTTCCCCTGTTGATGACTTCCCGGTTTTCGCTTTCAGTTATTCAGCAACGTTACCAGTCCGTCCAATCCTACAAAATTAAAAGCATAGCTTGCTTGTGCGCGTACCACAGGCTTGGCGTGGTAGGCAATGCTAACTCCGGCTTCTGCCATCATTTTTAAGTCGTTTGCGCCATCACCCATGGCTATGACTTGTTCCGGTTTAAGGCCCAGTGCATCTCTGGTTTTAATCAGCCATTGTGCTTTTCCCGTTGCATCGAGTATCTCACCCAGCACGCGTCCGGTAAGTTTGCCATCCCGTATTTCCAGGGTGTTAGCATGGGTGTAGTCTAGATCTAATCGCTTTTTTAGACGCCCGGTGAAGAACACAAAACCACCCGATACCAGTAGTGTTTTGATGCCGAGTTGTTTTAAGCCGGCAAGCATTGATTCGGCTCCAGGATTGAGCTTCAGGCGTTCATCATACACCTGCTGTAAGGCGGATTCCTCCAAACCTTCGAGCAGTGCGACCCGTTGACGCAAACTTTCAGAAAAATCGATTTCCCCTCGCATTGCCGCTTCCGTAATGGCGGCAACCTCGGATTTTAAACCTTGCATGTCGGCGATTTCGTCTATGCACTCGATGTTGATCAGTGTTGAATCCATGTCCATCACCAATAGCCCGAAGTCGGCCAGCCGCCTGTGAGCGGGCACAAAACCAAAGTCTATCTGGTGTTCTAAACAGTAATTGCTAATCTCTGTCTGTTTCGTCGCCGATCGTAAACGATAGGTATTTGTGGCGATGTTTTCAATCCCGGAAGAGCGGGACAAAGAGGCAAGGTGTGCAAGTTGATGCGAGGGGATGTCCTGTAGTGCCTGGAGTATGAGATTCATAAATTATTTCAATTCATTGAAAAAGTTTTTAATGGCGAGTACACGTTGATTCAAGTCGTCGTATTTTAACTCAATGCGTAATTTGTCCTGACCTACCATTTTAATGTAGCGTTTGCTCTGTATTAAAGTAATGATTTTCATGGGGTTTATAGGTGGGTTTTGCACAAACTGAATTTGGATGGCCGCATCTGACGCATCAATTTTACAAATCCCCAGCGGTTTAGCGGCAATGCGCAATTGATGGCTGTCCAGCAATGTTTGGGCTGGTTCGGGCAATAAGCCAAAACGATCGATCAATTCTTGATGCATGTTATTGAGCTCCGACTGTGCAATACAGTTCGCCATGCGTTTATAGATCACCAATCGTTGATGAATATCGCCGCAATACTCGTCAGGTAACAGGGCGGGACTGTGTAAATTGATTTCAGTCGTGACGCCTAAGGGATGAGCCATATCGGGTTCATGTCCTTGTTTGAGCGAGGCGACCGCCGCGTTTAGCATATCGGTATAGAGAGAAAAACCAATTTCCTGCATTTCGCCACTTTGTGATTCGCCCAGCACTTCCCCCGCGCCGCGTATTTCCAGATCGTGCATCGCCAAATAAAATCCACTGCCTAATTGTTCCATGGCTTGAATTGCTTCCAGGCGTTTTTTCGCTTGTACCGTCAGTCCATCCAGTGTATCTACGAGCAAATAGGCATAGGCCTGGTGATGTGAACGCCCGACCCGTCCTCGTAACTGATGTAATTGAGCCAAACCAAAACGGTCGGCGCGATTCATGATGATGGTATTTGCGGTGGGCACATCAATACCCGTCTCGATAATGGTTGTGCACAGCAGGATATTAAAGCGCTGCTGATAAAAGTCGCGCATGACTGATTCGAGTTCGCGCTCTCCCATTTGTCCATGCGCCACACGAATACGCGCTTCAGGTAGTAATTCCGTCAGCTTTTCCAGCATGTTGCTGATGGTATCGACTTCGTTATGAAGAAAATATACTTGTCCGCCGCGCTTGAGTTCACGTAATACGGCTTCACGAATTACGCCTTGACTATAACTGCTGACAAAGGTCTTGATAGACAGTCGTCGTTGCGGGGCGGTGGCAATAATGGAAAAATCACGCAGTCCCTCCAAAGACATCGCCAGAGTACGTGGAATCGGGGTGGCGGTGAGTGTGAGGATGTCCACCTCTGCACGAAGTGCTTTTAATCGTTCCTTTTGTTGTACGCCGAAGCGGTGTTCTTCATCAATAATCAATAATCCCAGATTGTCGAATACGATGCCTTTTTGAATTAGCTTGTGTGTGCCGATAATGATATCAAGCTTGCCTTCAGACATTTCCTTCAGAGCCTGAGTCTGCTCTTTAGCAGAACGGAAGCGTGACAATTCGCCTATCCGGATAGGCCAGTCGGCAAAGCGATTGGAAAAATTCTGAAAGTGTTGTTCGGCCAGTAGCGTTGTGGGTACTAATACGGCGACCTGTTTCCCATCCATTGCCGCAACAAAAGCGGCTCTGAGTGCGACTTCCGTTTTGCCAAATCCAACATCACCGCAGATCAGTCTGTCCATAGGCTTAACTGATTGCAAATCGTCAAGCACAGCACTGATTGCAGCGCTTTGATCGGGGGTTTCTTCGAAGCCAAACCCGGCGGAAAATTCTTCATAATCACGCAGTGTGAGTTTAAAGGCATGGCCGCGACGGGTGGCCCGTTGTGCATAAATATTAAGTAATTCGGCAGCCGTGTCCCGGATCTGTTCCATCGCACGGCGTTTCGCCTTGTCCCATGCGCCACTACCCAGTTTATGTAAAGGGGCGGTGTCTGATGCGCCACCACTGTAACGACCAATGACATGAAGTTGTGAAACAGGAACATAGAGTTTGTCTGAACCTGCATATTCCAGCAGTAAAAACTCGCTCATTCCTTCGCCTAAATCTAAATTCACCAGTCCACGGTAGCGCGCGATACCGTGTTGCTCATGTACC
Organism: uncultured Nitrosomonadales bacterium; assembly: GCA_903861075.1. Taxonomy (GTDB): domain Bacteria; phylum Pseudomonadota; class Gammaproteobacteria; order Burkholderiales; family Gallionellaceae; genus Gallionella. Next base: position 6,638 of record CAIOSY010000156.1, on the reverse strand, counting down.
ACAGGGTCGCCCACTTTAAGTTCGGACAAGTCCCGCAACATTCCTTCCATGGCCGTTTTTTTAACCTGTCTTGCGGCACGGTTACGCGGTTGCGATGCATACAGTTCAGTTTCGGTAAGGATAGCAAGTTGTTCGTCTGACAATAAAAATCCATTTTGCAGCGAGCTTATGCCCAGCATGAATTTTTTGCGACTCTTCAAAAAATCGGTGTAGTTTTCACAGATGTCCGCTTTGAGGCCGTATTCGAATAAATAATCCGAGATAATCTCGCGCCGCCCCAGGCTGTCAGCTAGTAGCAAAACTCGACCCTGATAATTTTCCAAAAACTGCGCGAAGGCCTGGGTGGGTATCTCGGCGTGCCGATTAACGGCAATATCGGGTAGGGTTGCTGTTGCGCAAGCTTGATAAGTTGAAGCGTCCGCACTGGTGAGGATGTCTAATCGTGAAAAATTCTTCAGAGCGATAAAAAATGCTTCACTATCTAAAAACAATTCAGACAGAGAGAGTAGAGGGTGTTGCGGATCGCCTCTGAGCAAGTTGTAACGGGATAGTGCATCTACGCCGAATTGCATAATCGCCTTATCGATGTCGCCCCGCAGACATACGGTTGTCGTAGCGGGCAAATAGTCGAATAGGGTTGCTGTTTTATCAAAGAACAACGGCAGGTAATATTCAATACCCGCCGGCGCATTGCCACGGCTAATTTCCTTATAGATACGCGATTTTGAAGGATCGCCCTCGAAACGGTCGCGAAAGCGCTGGCGAAAATTGGCTTGACCTTTTTCGTCCAGTGGGAATTCACGCGCAGGTAACAGGCGGATTTCGGGAACGGGATATAAGGTGCGCTGGGTGTCGACGTCAAAGGTGGACAGTGTTTCGATTTCATCATCGAATAAATCAATCCGGTAAGGTAAAACGCTGCCCATAGCGAAGAGATCGATAATGCCCCCGCGCACACAAAACTCACCGGGTGATAAAACTTGTTGGACGTGGCTGTAACCGGCAAAGGTCATCTGTTCGCGTAAGGCCGGGAGATTGAGCTTTTCGCCGCGTTTGAGAAAAAAGGTGAAGGCGGCTAAATATTCAGGGGGGGGCAAGGGGTAGAGCGCGGTTGTCACCGGAACAACAAGCACGTCACAGGACTGGCTGCGTACATGATGCAGTGTGGCCAGGCGTTCTGAAATAAGATCTTGATGGGGTGAGAAATGATCATAGGGCAGTGTTTCCCAGTCGGGTAACAAATGCACACGCAGTTCCGGGGCGAAAAAAGGAATTTCCTCCGTCAGTCTTTGTGCTTCATGCGCGTTGGCTGTAATGACTACCAGAGGCGTTTTTTTGTTAGCCTGTTGTGCCAACGCTAATGCGTCGGATGAGCCAACGAGGCCGGTATAACGGGGGCGCGCGTGTTTTGAGTCAAATAGCATAACGACAACCTGATACAAAGACCGATATTATATAGAGGAAGGCGGGTAGTGTTTTGCTTAAACCCGCGTGCTATGATTCAAAAATCTGAATTTTGTTATTAAGGCAAGATTAATTTTACGTCAGTGTGATAAAAATCGGAACAGACACTATTATTAACGATTGGAGAAGGCTATGAAGCTGGAATCACTTGCGCTACATCAAGGTTATAAATCTGAACAGACAACGAAGGCGGCGGCGGTCCCTATTTATCAGACGACGTCGTATACCTTCGATAATACCCAGCACGGGGCGGATTTGTTTAATCTTCAAGTGGCAGGGAATATTTATACGCGCATCATGAATCCAACTACGGCGGTTCTCGAAGCGCGTTTGGCCGCGATTGAGGGTGGGATAGGTGCGCTGGCCGTTGCATCTGGCATGGCAGCAATCACGTATGCCATACAATGTATCGCCCGTGCAGGTGACAATATTGTCAGCACCAGTGAACTTTATGGCGGCACCTATAATTTGTTTGCTCATACTTTTCCTCAGCAGGGAATTCAGGTGCGTATGGCCGCTTATGACGATTATGCCGGGCTGGAAAGTCTGATCGATGATAAAACTCGTGCGCTATATTGTGAAACCATCGGTAATCCGTTGGGAAATGTGGTTGATATACAAAAACTTGCTGACATCGCCCATCGCCATGGTGTGCCTTTGATTGTCGATAATACTGTGGCAACACCTTGTTTATGCAGACCCTTTGAGCAGGGAGCAGACATTGTGGTGCATTCCTTGACAAAATATATAGGCGGACACGGTACGACCATCGGAGGCATTATTATCGATTCAGGTAGGTTTGACTGGGTCGCTAATAAGGCGCGTTTCCCGGTGCTTAATGAACCCGATCCTTCGTATCATGGCGTGGTTTATACCGCAGCGCTGGGAGCGGCTGCTTATATTGGCCGTTGCCGTGTTGTGCCTTTGCGCAATACAGGTGCGGCTCTCGCGCCATTGAGTGCGTTTTTACTGCTGCAAGGTTTGGAAACACTAAGCCTGCGTATGGAGAGGCACTGTGAGAATGCGCTGGCAGTTGCACAATTTCTGCAGCAACATCCTCAAGTTGCCTGGGTTAATTATGCCGGTTTGCAAAACAGTAAATTTCATGAAACGTGTCAGAAAGTAACGGCGGGTAAGGCGTCGGGTATTTTGACCTTTGGTATTAAGGGCGGTGAAGTTGCCGGCGGTAAGTTTATTGATGCTCTACAGATGATTTTACGTCTGGTCAATATTGGTGATGCGAAATCGCTGGCCTGTCATCCTGCTTCAACCACGCATCGCCAGTTAAGCGGTGAAGAGTTGGCGCGTGCCGGTGTCTCTGTGGATATGGTTAGGTTGTCTATTGGTATTGAACATATCGATGATATTCTTGAAGATATTCGTCAGGCCTTAGATGCGGCTTCCTGAGTGAGAATTTAATGGCGGATTTTTTTGCGCTTGTGCCTGCCGCCGGTTTCGGTACGCGCATGGGAAATGACTTACCTAAGCAATATCTGCCGCTGGCAGGTCAGCCCATGATTTTTCATGCACTGAAAACCTTGTGTTCCTGTATGGATGTCAAGACGGTTTTTGTGGTTTTATCACCCAACGACACGTTATTTCACCATTATGACTGGTCGCAGTTTGGCGATAAATTACAAACGTTATTTTGTGGTGGTGAAATGCGTGCCGATACCGTTTTGAACGGCTTGCTTGCGGCTGAGTTGGAATCGGATGATTGGGTGCTGGTGCACGATGCCGCGCGACCTTGTTTGACGATTGATAATCTAATTAAACTAATCAATACGCTAAAATATGATCCCGTGGGCGGGATACTGGCCGTCCCGGTTGCGGATACGTTAAAGCGCGCGGATGCAATGCAGCGCATACTGAATACTGAAAATCGTGAGCAGTTGTGGCAGGCGCAGACACCGCAGATGTTTCGTGCCGGATTGTTGGTACAAGCGTTAGGTCTATGCAAACAGGTGACGGATGAAGCATCGGCGATTGAAGCGCTGGGTTTAAGTCCAAGGTTAGTAGCGGGGGATACGAGTAATTTCAAGGTAACCTATCCTCAGGATTTATTGATGGCTGAATTGCTGTTAACGCGCCGATAAGTTTCAGCGCTCGCCCTTTTTCGGTATGAATTGAAGTCTTTAAGGAAAAAAGCATGAGAGTAGGTCAGGGGTTTGATGTGCATCAACTGGTTGAAGGGAGATTGCTTATTATTGGCGGGGTGGAAATCCCGTATGAGAAAGGTTTGCTGGGTCATTCCGATGCGGATGTGTTGTTGCATGCGATTTGTGATGCGCTTTTAGGTGCTGCAGCCTTGGGCGATATAGGACGGCATTTTTCCGATACAGATGCTGAATATAAAAATATCGACAGTCGGATTTTGTTACGCAAAACGCTGCATTTGGTTCGCCAGCAAGGCTATCGTATTGCTAATGTAGACGCAACCATCATTGCGCAGGCGCCAAAAATGGCTCCTCATATTTCACAAATGGTTAGTCATATTGCAGATGATTTACGTATTGAAAAAAGTGCTGTGAATGTCAAAGCAACCACGACTGAACATCTGGGATACCCGGGTCGGGGAGAAGGTATCGCTGCGCAGGCAGTGGTATTGTTACGGGTGGATCAATGAAAATACTCGCATTAGATACCTCGACCGAATATTGTTCGGTTGCGTTGAGTTTGGCGGGTAATATTACAGAGCATTGCACTTTGGCGGGGCAGAAACATTCTGAAATTTTGATTGAAATGCTGGATGTCTTGCTCAAAGAGGCTGGATGCAAAATACAGGATATGGATGGTATTGCGTATGGTTCCGGGCCGGGTTCGTTCACGGGCGTGCGTATTGCGTGCGGTGTAACACAGGGATTGGCGCTGGGTGTCAATCTGCCTGTGGCCGGTGTTTGTACCTTGCTGGCTTTGGCTGAGGGTGCAGATGGAAACCGCGTTATTGCGGCACTGGATGCGCGTATGGGTGAAATTTATTGCGCTGCCTATGAACGATCTGTACCCGGTGGTGACTGGATTACTGTTTTTGAGCCTTGTTTGTGTAAGCCTGAAGAGGCGCCTTCGGTTCAGGGTGAGGGGTGGTTCGGCGCGGGCAGCGGTTTTTACGCTTTTACGGATGCATTGCAATTGCGCTATGCAAATCAATTGTCAGGTATGGATGGTGCGGCCATACCGCAAGCCGCAGCGATTGCTGCTTTAGGCGCTGTGCAGTTCGGTCGCGGCTTAGGCAAAGATGTTGCCTCGGCGCAGCCTTTTTATCTGCGTAATAAAGTGGCTTTAAAAACGGCAGAGCGTGAACAGATAGCCATCGATAAAGCCTTAATAAACATATCATGCGTTTGATGACGGAAATTGATCTTGATAGGGTGCTGGTTTTGGAGCAATCCCTGCACGCTACTCCTTGGACTCGCGGCAATTTCTGCGATGCGCTGGGCAGTGGTTATCTGTGTTTCGTGAAGCAAGTGGACAGGGAAATTGCAGGTTATGCGGTGTTAATGCCGGGTGTGGATGAGGCTGAGTTACTCAATATCGGCGTAGCGTATGAATATCAGCATCAAGGTCTGGGGCGTTATATGCTTGAAGCCTTATTGCTTGCGGCGCGTGAAAAAAAATTATCTCGTGTTTATCTTGAAGTAAGGGCATCTAATTTTCCAGCGATTGCTTTATATCAGCGCGCTGGATTTTCTCAGATTGGTCTTAGACGAGGATATTATCAGATTGATACGGGTCGTGAGGATGCCCTGGTGATGGTGCGAGATAATTTGGCAGGGAGTATAAATGGATAGGCGCGAAGCGATGTTGCGCGAATTAAATCTGTACCCGATATGGGTGCGGCGTAATTTGCCTCAAGGTGACGGGCTCGATACTATCAATGTAGAGGTGAGTGCTGTAAGCACTGAAGTGATAGCAACGTCTTTAGAAATAGCACCGATCGTGTTGAGTCAACAGTATGACCCAACGGAGCCGTTAAAATCACACGTTTCAATTGAGCCGGGCATTTCAGAACAGGATGTGCCGCAAGTTGAACTGGATGATGCGGTTAAGCAGGCTGTTGATGATGTGGTAATTAAAATACCCGGGATTGTCGATCTGTTTGCCATTAACCCTGACGTCCAATCGCAGGTATTGTTTGCGAGTGATGAGGCAGAGCAGTCGTTGCGTGAATTTCAGCTTAAAAGTTCGGGTGGGCAGTTGGGCGGTACAGACTGGCCTGAGCTGAAACAGAAAGTTCAAACTTGTGAGCTTTGCAAGTTGCGAGCGGGGTGTGTGCAAACGGTGTTTGGTAATGGGAATGAACACGCTAACTGGTTGTTTATTGGCGAAGCGCCCGGGATGGAAGAAGACGTGTCGGGTATACCTTTTTCCGGTACAGCAGGAGCGCTACTGGATAATATGCTGATCTCTATGGGGTTAAAACGCGATCAGGTTTATTTGGCGGGTGTCATTAAATGTCGTCCTGAGGAGGATAGGCATCCTCATGTGGGTGAAATTTCGGCGTGTCTGCCTTACTTAAAACGTCAGATTGAGCTGATTCAACCTAAAATAATCGTGACGCTGGGTAAGACGGCCGCTTCAGCGTTGCTTGCAACGGATGCGAGTATCGCTTCCTTGCGCGGCACCTTGCATAACTATAAAACGATACCGCTGGTTGTCACTTATCATCCCGCTTATTTGTTACGCAGTCCGATGGAAAAAGCAAAGGCCTGGCAGGATTTGTGTTTGGCAGTCGATACGATGCAGGGTGTGAAGTGATTTAAGGTAATGAAACTATGGCGAGGCCATTTTTAGCGCTAAAGTGGCGAGTGGTATCGGTTGTTTGTCGATGCTTTGATGAACAGGCTGCAAGTTACTACAGGTGATTCGGATTCGAATCTGTACCGGATAACCCGCTGCTGTTTTTTTCTCTGCGGCATCCGGTTTTTGAGTCCGCCATTGGCCCTATGGCAAGCGTTAAGTACGAGCATCAGATGATGAACTGATTCCAGGGCAATCCGGAGAGAAATGTACCTCGCGGCTATCGGATGACTATTTAATCAGCGTATCCAAGGGGGCAGTGTTTTTTCGCGTAATTTAACGCATCACAGCGGCAAAGGAGTTGGGCGATGACTGACAATAAATTGATTGCATCAATGGCGCAAATCGAATCGAAGATATTTTTGATTCGCGGTCAG
>CAIOSY010000155.1 GCA_903861075.1 uncultured Nitrosomonadales bacterium | reverse complement strand
TTTTTACTTCCTTTTCAACGTTAGGCAGAGTGTCCTGCCAAATGACCGTTTACACAAAATTTCTTACACCCTCGTCCGAGAGTTTTTAGAATGACGCGCTGATCTGGATTGAGCGAGAGACGCCATTAAATGTCCATATGGGTTATCGGCTGTTGTTACTTTGAAACATTCTGTATCAAACTGTCCTGTAGCACGGACAGCTTATACACCCTGTTAAAGAGTAGATCGAGACTTGCCAACCAAGCGGGCTGCTTCACTAATTGAGACTAACGCCATACGCTTTACCCCATGTCTTTTTCTGTCGCAGGCGATTGTTCAGCTCGGCGAACGTGCAAAATCTCAATAACTTCCGTCACCCGATAAAAAACGAGGTAAATGCCATTCGCTACGACCAGACGCCTGACGTTCGGCGCAAGGTCGTAAGCAGGCGCTCTGTTCGGTTGCTCAGATAGGGTAGCAATTTCAGCACGAATCGCCTTAATGATTTTAAGCGCGAGCGTGTTGCCGCCCACCGCGAGGTAATGCCGCTTTATGTCTCGGATGTTCTCAACCGATATTGGCTGATAATCAATTCGCAAGGCTGGCCTCTATTTCGTCAAACAAGTCGTCATGAGACACCCAGACCGTTTTTGGATTATCAGCTTGCTGGATTGCAGCCTCAAGCGTGCGCTTAATTTCTGATGCCTCGAACGCTTCTTTCAAGGCTAGCGCACGGTCAGGTCTCGTTGGACGACCTATCTCTGCCTGTTCAGGTCGCCAGTTTTTGGTATCTACGGAAAACTCTCTAACCCCCAACTCCCGCAGCAGGAGTGTTGCGCGCTGCACATCACGGAATTCGCGCAACACCGAACTTCTTGCCTTAGTTAAGACCGCATTACCACGCCGTGTTTCAGCCGTCACATGAAACGCACCACCCTGTCCAACCAGTGAAACAGAAAGAATTCCACCCGTGTTTAACGTGGTACGGAAAGCATCCAAGTCTAAATTGTGCATGATAAGACCTTTTTAACTATAAATTCCAGTCATTGTATCCTCATTTTACACATATACAATAGTAGATTGTGTATGGCGATTTTACATATCGCCCGTTCACCGGACTGAGGTTTTACATATTAATCTGTTGGCAACCTACTGCTGCTCTCAATGTCGGTCAACGCCTCACTCCAGAACGACAGTTACGACGATAAGAAGCATGCGAAGTACGATTTGGCTGGCAAGAAGATTCGAAATGGTTATGCCGATGGTTCTCACTCCGAAATTGAGGTGTCTCAATCCGCGTGTCGAAGTTATCCTATTGTCGCGAAACAGTGCGGATACGGGGTTGCGCATTTTTAACTCAATCAAGTATCACGGATGTGCGTTACTTCATCATGTTATCCTAAAAACGGCAGTTCAATCCGCATCAATGATTGCAAAAGCATAGCTCTTAGCAGGAATTGAGTCGTTTCATCAGATGACGCAGATTCACACAGATTAACAACAAGTTACAAACCAGATGTAGGTCACCCACACGGTGAATTGACAGCTGTGTTTAACCCTTTGTTTAATCGGCGTTAATCCATATAATCTGCGGACAACAGCTTTTTTAAGGGTTATGCAAGTTGTTTACATTTGCGCACGGGCTTTCAAATCGCACCAAAACTTACTAATCACTATCCTAAATATTTTGTAATGACTGCAGCAACCCCGGTAAAAGATTGATTCAAACGCAGACTAATTTTAGTGCAACCCTCTGTTTTATTGACTGCTTGCAAATTTTCATCACTAGCCATAGCCTCTATCTCCTGGCACACTCCCCCTAAACTCATTGCACCAACTGTGCGTGCAGCCGATTTTAGTTTATGTGCCAAAGCACTTGCACGGCTCATTTCGCCAGACAACAGAGCAGTGCCAATATCCAAAACAGTCTCCTTCGCCCCGCTCAAAAACAATTCCAGGGTGCGACGTTGAAAACCGGGATTATCGCCCATTAATTGAGTCAACTGAGTCTCATCCCATATTGCAAGAGTATCGCTTGCTGAATCAATTTCAGTGTCGCGCAATTGCAACAGCTCTGTATCTTCAGCGGCTTCTGGCAACGGCAACCACCTGGCCAGTTTTTCTCTCAAACTACCTAAGCGTAGCGGCTTGGACAAATAATCATCCATGCCGTATTGAGCACAGCACTCCGCTTGTCCATTCATCGCATTAGCAGTCACCGCAATAATAGGCAAGCGCACCCCCTTAGGCTCTGCTTTGCGTATGGCCTCGCTTAACTGATAACCATCCATATTCGGCATATTGACATCGGTGAGCAATAAAGCATAATTACCTCGCTGCCACATCGCAAAAGCCTGGACACCGTCTTCAGCATCCTCACTTGCGTATCCCAGCACTCTCAATTGTTCCTTTATTACAAAACGATTCGTATCATTATCTTCGGCCAAAAGTATCAACGGCGACTTTAGTGTTTTAGCGTTAAGCTCAACGGCTTCAACTGCAAATTTTCGACTATCAACGTTAGCAGGATGGTGAGTTTTTACTGGAGACACGTTATCACCAATGACTTCAATCAAGGGTAATTCAACCTTAAATTCAGAACCTTGATCCAACATACTATCAACTGTAATTTTTCCTCCCATCAATCCGGCTAATTGAGAGGAGATGCTCAAACCCAACCCTGTCCCACCATATTTTCTCGAAATACTTCCATCAGCTTGTGAAAAAGGCACGAACAACATCGCCAACGTACCCGGGCTCATACCTATCCCATTATCACAAACGCAAAACTCAATGACAGGCATGCCGTCAGTCACTACCGCCTCAACACGCAAAAGCACCTTGCCGCTCTTCAGCACATTGCCACTTGAAAATTTAATGGCATTACTTAATAAATTGAGCAGAATTTGACGCAAGCGTAACGGGTCTGTCAATATAAAATGGGGCAAACTGGATGACATCACTACCGAGAGTTCAACTGTTTTCGAACGGGCTATTGCAACCATCAGCTGAGAGATTTCCTCCACCACTTCTTTCAAGCAAGTTGGCACGTTTTCAACCTTAAGCTGCCCGGCTTCAATCTTTGAATAATCAAGAATATCATTCAAAATATTTAGCAACGACAGTGAAGACTGACGAATAATGTTTAGCATACCGTGCTGCTGAACACTCAACTCAGTTTCGTTTAATATATCAACCATCCCCACAACACCATTCATGGGTGTACGTATCTCATGACTCATATTTGCCAAAAATTCCGACTTGGCGCGATTACCACTTTCAGCTAATAATTTACCTGCCAAAAGCGCTTTTGACACTTCCCTGCGTTCGGTCATATCGACAATAAAAGCACTAAATGTCATGCCATTTGATGTGCTGATAGCCGTAATCGCCAGCTCAATTGGAAATTCACTGCCATCACGACGCAGCGCAAATAATTCGATACGCTGCCCTACCATCGTGCCCAGCGCCGTTGCCAGATAATTAGCCAAGCCCTTTTGATGCGCCTCGCGGTAACGATGTGGAATGAGAAATTCATGTAAATACTGCCCATTAACCTCGGAGAAAGTCCAACCAAAGATAATTTCAGCTTGCTTATTCCATCGCGTGATACAACCCCTGTCATCCATGCCAATAATAGCATCCAGACTTGTATTGATAACCGCGTGGAGTAACTGCTCACTTTGAACGATCGCTTCGGTCTTTTTCTCCACCAACATTTCTAAATCATGATTGTATTCACGCAACGCATACTCGAGTTTTTTACGCTGCGTGATGTCAGTACGAAACTCGAAGTATTTCTCGATCTTATTTTCACTCCCCCTAAAAGGCACCACCGTCGTGTGCGTCCAATGTAACGCACCATTTTTGGCTCTATTACAAACTTCATCTGTCCAGATTTCGCCTCTTGCTATGGTTAGATACATCGCTTTAAAAAAGCCACGGGGATGATGCCCGGAATTAAGCATTTTATGATCTTGCCCTAACAATTCATCGCGTGAATAACCACTAATATCGCAAAACAGATCATTGACATGGGTTATTTTTCCACTAACATCGGTGATGGAAAATATCGAATGCTGATCCAATGCAAAATGCAGATTTTTCTCTACATCCAGCAATATTTTTAACTGTTGTGTTTGTTCAAATATGGCCTTGTCGGCATCCAATTTTGATTGATTACTTTGCGCCGCCAATCGCATCAAAATAAAGTGCATCCACAGATATGCAAATAACTTTCCGCTATGCGCCATCATGGTAAATTTTTCATGTGGCGACGTCGAATACAGCATAAATAAATCTGACAATATCAGAAAAACACCCATACTAATCAATCCCTCAAACAAGGGATGCTCATGACGAATTTTCCAGCACTGATGTATGACCAGTAACCACAGAAACAGCAAAGGAACTTGAGTGGGTCGCTGGATACCTAGAATCCCGGTATCAACATATTTGGGTAATAATAAAGCCAAAATATAAAATACTAAAATGACTGCTAATAGTCCCGATACAAACCAACGTGTAGGGAGTTGGGATTGCCGCTGTTTAAGCCACAAGGCCCAGGACAATGCAAAAGGCAATGCATAAGTAGAAGGTGGCCAGGTTGCGGGACGTAATGATTTGGAATAGGTTGCAATCCAGGATAACATTCCCGTCCATTCAATACCGATCAGGGCATGCAAAATCTCTGTAGATGCTGCGGCAAAAAAACCGATCACCAAAAATATTCGGGTCCGATTTGTAATGCAGCATTGCTCGGCAACAAGGAAAAAAGCCAGCAATAAAGACAACAGGCCGTTGCTGGTATCAAGCAACAAATGCAGATTCTCAAATTTCGTCTCGCCTTGCCCAAAAAGCCCCCAGACAAGCAGAGCATACGTTAGCAAAAAACAAATGAAAACGGAACGATCATTTAAATTAATTTTTTTCACTGGGCGTATTTTACTCAAGATTATCCACAGACGTTTATTATAAAGCGAAAGAATCAATACTGTGCGCAAATCTGGGTATCAGAACTGATAAAACTCAAAGCCCGATCATCCGCCTTCTACTGCCGACATTGACCAGAACACTTACCGACCGCGCTAATTGAGAACCCCTCACAATTGCTATACACTACCCCACTCCTAAGCGAAAAGCGATGGAACAATTCCAGCCCCTATGTGCGCCCCTTTATTTGGAGAAAGACAGATGAAAAAAACGCTACTCGCCACCCTGCTTTTAGGCACGTTGACGACCCCTGCATTCGCTGCAGACACAATCAAAATCGCGCTGACCGGCCCATTCAGCGGCGGATCGGCACCGATGGGAACATCAATGAGAGATGGCGCCAGGCTGGCAATTAACGAGATTAACGCCAGCGGTGGCATAAGCGTGGGGACAAAAAAGAAAAAGATCGAAATCATAGAGCGAGATGATGAGGGTAAAAATGAACGAGGGGCGTTGATCGCTCAGGAATTGGCATCAATGGGCGACTTATCTGGCGTTATTGGCACAGTCAATACCGGTGTAGTACTCGCCGGTGACAAACATTTACAGGAAAAAGGCATTACCAAGATTATCACGCCTGCGGCGGGTTCAGCCTCCATGACACAATGGAGTAAAGCAGGCACCAAGGATGTGTCCATTTTCCGTTTTGCCGCACATGACGGCATCCAGTCTTCCATGGTAATCGAGGAAGCCATTAACCAAAAATTCACCAAAATTGCCATTTTGCACGACGCAACCAACTATGGTGCCTCCGGCCACGATGATCTGATCGACCAGATCAAAAAACAAGGCAACAAACTGGAAATCGTCGCGACCGAGAAGTTCAACATCGGCGACAAAGATATGACAGCACAACTATTGAGTGCAAAAGCCCATGGTGCGCAGGCAATACTGATCTGGGGTATCGGCCCGGAAATGGCGGCTGTTTCCAACGGCATGGCCAAGCTAGGCATGAAGATACCACTCATCGGCGGCTGGACGCTTTCAATGTCTAACTACATAGACAACGCTGGCAAAAATGGCAATGGCACACTGATGCCGCAAACGTTCATTGAGGACGCCATTACCCCCAAAGTTAAAAGTTTCATCGACGGCTATCACAAAACTTACAACGTAACGCGTATTCCCTCGCCCGTCTCCGCAGCACAAGGCTATGATGCCGTGTATATTTTTGCTGCTGCGGTTAAACAAGCCCAGAGCGAGGATACCCACAAAATCAAGGATGCACTGGAAGATCTCCGCGAACCCGTTAAAGGGGTAATTACAACCTGGAAGCATCCGTTTTCCAAATGGGATCCTGCCAATGAACAAACACATGAGGCTTTCCGACGCTCCGATGCGGTAATGGGTAAGATTCAGGATGGTCACGTCATATTCGCCAACCAATCGGATCGCCAGCGTCTCATCAACAACGCTGCCAGGTAATTTCCACGCCGGGAGGCCATCCCTCCCGGCACATCACTCGGTCATTTCACTTTATGAATTTAGACATCCTTGCGCAAATGGTGGTAAGCGGCGCCCTAATGGGGTTAATTTATGCCCTGATCGCTTACGGATTCCAACTCACTTACGCAACCAGCAAGAGCATCAACTTCGGACAGGGAGAACTTGTCATGCTCTCTGCCTTTTTTAGCCTGACACTGCTCAATTTAGGCGCACCTTATTGGCTTATGGTCCCGGGTGGCCTACTGTTCGGAGCGGTCATGGGACTCATAGTCGAACGAGCCTGCGTGCGCCTGTCACTTGAACAAAAAAGCGAAGGTTGGATACTCCTTACTATCATTTTTGGCCTGTTAGGATTTTCCTCTGCGGAGAACATCTGGGGTCGCGATGACCGTCCGTTTCCCTCGCCCATTTCCGCAGATGCGTTAAACTTTTTCGGCATCAGCATCACCGGACTTGAAATCGCAGTTGCCCTCGGCGTATTTCTCATCATGAGTATCATAGAATTATTCAAACGAAAAACATTGCTGGGTAAAGCCTTCGAAGCTGTCTCAGCCGATCGCGATGCCGCCGAACTGATGGGCATATCAGCAACCAAAACCATTATGCTTTCATATGGCTTATCCGGAATGGTGGCAGCGATGGCCGGCATCCTCATCTCCCCGATTACCACCGTCGGTCCCACTATGGCATCTGCATTGATATTAAAAGCTTTTTCAGTTGCTGTCGTCGCAGGCCTCGATTCAGGCTTCGGCGTAGTCATCATTGGTATTTTTTTAGGGGCACTTGAGAGCCTGACGAGTTTTTACCTGGGCAGCGGTTGGCGGGAAGCGCCCGGGCTTATCTTACTTATCATGGCACTGGCAGTACGCCCCAATGGCGTGTTCGGCAAAGCCAACATACGCAAGGTATAGCACGATGATAAAAAGAATATTACTGTTACGCGGCACCGAAATCCTCTGCCTTTTATTACTGGCCAGCATTCCATTTGCCATCGACAATGCCTACGTGCTCGGTTTACTCACACTACTGACCATTTACGGCATACTGCTGATCGGGCTTGACGTGACCGTCGGTTATTTAGGGCAAGTCAATCTTGCTCAAGCGGCATTTTTAGGTCTGGGCGCCTACGCGGGAGCGTTGAGCGTATCTTTATTAGGCCTTGATATGTTGGGTGCACTCGGGGTCAGTATGCTCACAGGACTCTTACTCGGCGCACTGTTAGCATTCCCTGCGCTACGTCTTGAAGGCCCTCAATTTGCATTGGCCACCTTAAGTTTTTCGGCGCTATCGACTACCGTACTTAATGAATGGGAGAGTCTCACTGGCGGCGCACAAGGCTTATCATTAACGCGGCCTGCTCTTTTCGGCCACGCATTCAATGCCCCCGGCTTTTACTGGCTATGCCTGATTCTGCTTGCACTGGTATGGATGGCTATGCGCAATCTACTTGCCTCGCAATGGGGGAGAGCTTTTGAAGCCTTGCGCGACAGTCCGATTGCGACCGACGCGATGGGCGTCAGTACGTTTCGCCACAAGGTTGCAGGCTTTGCGTTCGGCTCTTCCCTTGGCGGTCTGGCGGGCGGACTATATGCGTTCAACTTCCAGTATTTGCAACCGCAAAGCTTCACTTATGACCTGATGGTAATTTTACTGCTCGGCGTTGTACTGGGGGGGCGCAAGAGTTTATGGGGTGCATTTTTTGGCGCGGCACTCATCGTGCTACTCCCCAACCTGCTCTCAAATCGCCTACTATTCGAACTCATTTCGGCAACGGGATTATTACTGGCTATCATCGCAGGAGGACGTGGCTGGCTAAAAAAAACCACCCCAGCATTTCAGGCTTTAGCGCCCATCATCGCAATGAGTCTACTCGTAACAGGGGGCTATCTCGTTGAAAACACAGAAAACTGGCGAAAAGCGATTTTTGCGCTGATGCTATTTGCGGTCGTGGTCGGCTTGCCTGATGGCATCATGGGATTTGCTGCACGCTACCTTACCCGACTATTCCGAATTGCGCCCGCCACCTTAGCTAAACCCTCCAACCTAACTGACGTATTGCCGCTATCGCCATCGGATGACCAGGTATTGCTTGAATTAAAAAACCTTACACGCTATTTTGGTGGCGTGAAAGCCGTCGACGGCATTTCCATGTCCATACAGAAAGGCCACGTACACGGACTGATAGGACCTAACGGTTCTGGAAAAAGTACCGCAGTCAATGTCATCTCCGGACTTTACGCACCCACTTCAGGTGAAATTTTACTACTCGGCCATCCTCTGCCTCACGGCAGTTTATTTAAAGTTGCGCGCAGCGGTGTATCACGCACTTTTCAGAATTTACAACTGTTTGGCGAATTGTCTGCATTGAATAATGTCATGTTAGCCTTAAAAGACGCTTACCGTATTCCACTGCCCATGGTGATGCTAGGTCTAGCAAAAAAAGAAGATCATCGGGCACAGGCTGATGCGCTGGCCTTGCTGAATTTGGTCGGATTAAAAGAACAAGCAAACGTCCACGCCCGCGATTTAACCTACGGGGCACAACGCTTTCTGGAAATTGCTCGGGCACTGGCATGCAAACCGGAACTGTTAATCCTCGACGAACCCGCTGCAGGTCTGGCCCATCCCGACGCAGCTAAACTGGTGCTCATTATCAAGGCCATCCGCCAGCGAGGTATCACCACTATTTTGATCGAACATCATATGAATATCGTTAGCGAATTATGCGATGTCGTTACGGTTATCGATGGCGGACGAGTCATTGCACAGGGCACAGCAAATGAAGTCAAGCGCGACCCCATAGTCATTCAAGCCTATCTAGGGGTAGCCGACGATGAACCTGTCATCGCCTCGAGCTAATATAAGGAAACGGATCAAGTATGCTCCAAGTTGAAAATCTGTACGCAGGCTACGGCAGCAGCGAAGTCCTGACCGGCACGACCTTACAAGTTAAACGCGGCTCGGTCGTTGCGCTCATCGGTGCTAACGGTGCGGGGAAAACAACGACCATGCGCGCCATATCCGGCATGATACGCCCCACACAAGGCCGCGTTCTTCTGGATGGAAAACCCGTACAGGGTGCCAGCGCTTCGCAGATTGCCAAATTGGGACTTGCTCATTCACCGGAAGGACGAAAAGTATTCGGCCCTTTATCGGTCGAAGACAATCTTCTGCTCGGTGCATACGCTCACTTACCCCTCTTCTTTGGCTATAAAGGCAAGGCGGCAACAGAGCTTGCCAAGGTATATGCGTTATTTCCTCGCCTTAATGAACGGAAAAAACAAGCTGCAGGTACGCTATCAGGTGGAGAACAACAAATGCTCGCGATAGGCCGCGCGCTGATGGCCAATCCCAAGGTAATTCTGCTAGATGAACCCTCTATGGGGCTGGCACCCGTCATCGTCCAGGAAGTATTTAGCATTATATGTAAACTCAAGGAAGCAGGAGTAACCTTGCTGCTGGTTGAGCAATTTGCGAAAAGTGCACTGGAAATTGCGGACTATGCTTACGTCATGGAGCGGGGACGTATCGCCGTAGAAGGCACCCCGGCCGAACTTAATCAGAACGAACGGGTGATTGCCGCCTACTTAGGTTAACAGTTTAACTTGATCGGCAGGGGTAGAACCCCAGCCAGATTGAACTTCAACCCCAATCGCTACCGCCACCATCTGAGCTTGCGATATTGGAATCGTCCCCCCAAGAAGAATTGTCCGCAATACCAAAATCATTCCCCCCCATGCTGCCAGATGAATCCGCCCATGAGTCGGCAACAGGTGCCGCAGCGGTAGGCGCAGCACTGTGGTTGCCATCCATAAAGTGGTGCGCTAAAGCTTCACCTGCCACCATACCTACACCGACAGCGGCACCCGTTGCCAGCCCACCCATAATCCCACTCCCTATGCCGCCGCCAGCCGCCATAGGCGCGCCCATTTGCCCGCCCATCGGGGTTTGACCACCATAGGAGGGTCCCATGCCCCCACCATAAGGTTGCATCGGCGCCTGGGCACGCATCCCATTTGCCTGATATCCTCCCTGTGCTAACTGTGAACTCCCTTGGTTACGCGCAGTCATCGCACGAATGATAAAGAACAACACAGCTATTGCCCCTACTCCTAATAACAACATACCCCAGGGAAAAGGTTTACTCTCTTCATTATTCCCATAATGAGACTGACTACTACCGTACTGTGATTGACTCACGCGATGCGTTGTTGCAATACGATTTTTCAAATCTTGCACCGCTTGAGGTTTTGCAAAAGGCAAACCCGGCTTTAAACGCTCTGCCGTATTCAGTTCAGACTCGGCACGACCCAATTGTCCTTGTTTGGCTAAAAGCTCTGCCTCAACAAAATGTGCCTTAGCACTATTCGGGTGAGATTTCAAAACGACATCCATCATTTTTTGAGCCTCATCGAGCTTACCGGATTCAGCCGCCTTGTAAACCTGATCGAGTGTAGGCCCGTCCTCTGCCATCGCAAGACCTGCAAAAAGCATCAGCGACAACAACAAACCACAAGTGATATTTTTTAACATAAAAAACTCCTTCAAAATTGTTTTTACTATATGCGGCCGGACATTGCAAAATACAAGTCCTCTAGCCATTTATATCCGCCGCCTCTACTTACGACTCATCCTCATCTTTAGGCAAAGGCGCTAACAAGGCTGCAATATCAGCCTCACCAAATTTAGTTAAACCGGCACTGTCCTCGGACAAAATCCCCGCAGCAAGTTCCGCCTTTTTCTCTTGCAATGCCAGAATTTTTTCTTCAATACTGCCGGCTACCACAAGTTTATAAACAAAGACATTTTTAGTCTGACCCAAACGGTGCGCTCTATCTGTCGCCTGATTTTCAACGGCCGGATTCCACCATGGATCATAGTGGATCACGGTATCAGCCGTCGTCAGATTCAACCCTACACCACCGGCCTTGAGACTAATTAGAAATATCGGCACTTCACC
>CAIOSY010000154.1 GCA_903861075.1 uncultured Nitrosomonadales bacterium | reverse complement strand
GTTGGATTCGCCGTTTTTTGTTGGTTGAACATAGAGGAAAGCCTTTGTTTATGCGGCTTTATTGTATGTCTCTAACTCCTGCTTGTGAAGTTTATTTGGGAAATATGGGTTAAAATATCAACGTCACGCCTGTGTCACCGAGCCCGGCCCACGTCAATCACTGATAGGAATTTGCTTTTCATGCGCCTTCATTTACTTGACGCTGCGTGGGTAATCAACCTTTGCAGCCAGCTTCATTGCCTCGTAGGTGAATTCGTTGAAACCTGATTCAATTTAGATAGCTCATCGGCGGCAGTTGGCGAGCCGGCAGCAGCAGCTTTTGTTAAATAATCGTGTGATTTGTTCAAATCTTTCTCCACACCTTCACCGTCGCGGTAGCGTTCGCCCATGCGCAAAAGTCCGATTGCGTCGCCCTTATCGGCCTGTTCCTGGTTCCATTCGAGGGCTTTGGCTTTTGCTTCTGCTGTCTTTACCTTGTTCGCAGCAGCAGTTGTCCCCTTGGCGGCGGTGATTTCCTCGAACGTCGGAACTGGGATTCCGGCTTTCCTTCTGTTTTCAACCGTATCTGGAAGCCCGCAATCATAAGCCTCCAGAGACAAACCATTCGTGTGCCAGTTTTCGACTCGCATAGCAAGAAACGGCTTGGCGGCAGGAGACGTGTCGTCCTTCTCGGTGCGGGGTGCAAAAATCATGGCATCGCGTGCCGGGTGGTTGGATATCTCACCGCGACCCGGACGGATAACAAGCCCAGTCGTCATCGCATTATGTGCTGGATGATTGTATATTATAATGTTTTTGACGTATTCCTCACCGATGACCTTATAAACACCCCATCTGCCACCATCATCCAACTCATCCCTGTAAACGGCGCAACCGATTGAAATCTTTCCTACGCCAGTTACTTGTAGCTTCGAGCATCGTTCAGTAACGTCTCTCGAAACATCAATCCACAATGCAGATTTTTGCGGATTGTAAAGCTTACCATCGACGATTCTATTCTGCGGGCTGATTGGGATTTGCCCACGCAGAATCCCGCACGAGCTGGCAAACAAAAATACAGTAACAACCACTATTACATTTATCAGTCTCATTTTTAATTGATAGGAATTTGATTTTCATGAGTCCTCATTTTACTTGACCCTGCGCGGGGAAGGGAGAATTGGTTTTCGTTCCCGGTGTTCACAGCGCATCTTTTGCTGAATCACTCGGCGCTGTCAAATGTTCTTATCGGGTGCTTTTCACACCGCCGTCTCAGCCAGGTCCGGGGCGTGTGATAATCTGGCGCACGCGAAGGCTATTTGTGGCCACCCATTTCTGTTGGGTTGAATCAAAATCGCGGCTTCGGCTTGAACTCATCCGACCCGGCAGTGGGCGGTCGATCAATTTTGATGAGATCGAGCCGTTCTGGTATTTCGTTGATCTGTGGGTTTGTATTTTGAATTTTGCAGAGTGGAAATTCAGCGCTGGTCAGAAATTGAAGCAAGAACTCCGTCATGAATTTGGTCTGCAACTCATGCATATCAAGGTCAAAATCACCTTTTGAATCGCGATGCCCGTCAATTTCAAGGTGAAGGCACCGGTTCCTGCCAGGATGCTGGCGTTGTGCCTTGTTTAACAGCAGAAGGAGTATCTGTGCCGTGCGGATGAAATCTTCGTGCGCATGAACTCGGTGAAAAATGGCTATCGCGTCAGCAGGGTTTTTCATTTTCGGCAATAATTTACCTGAGACATTTCTTAACGACATCCCATTTGTTTAAATGTGTTTCCAAGACATTCTCCATAATGGCGCCATGCAAGGATTCCCATTTCTTTGGCCGCATCCCGCCGTGTGAAGCGAGGTATGCCTTGTGGCCGTTCATCAACAAGTTTCGCAGTGCACTCCATGTAAGAATGTAAAACCTATCATCTCCCTTCGCATCTATCGCAACAAAAACCACGACAAGACGATGAACCGGGCATTTTCTAGGACGTCCAACAATCTGGTGTTTGCCTTTGAAAATAATCTGAAAATACCGCGAGACGTCTCCGAACTGCCACGACGAACCGCTGCTGGCTTTGACCTGCACCGAGACATGCTTGCCCTTCTTGTTTGACGCGATGATGTCATAGTCTGGCACGTTACCGGTGAAAGTTGTGGCAATGTATCCACGGCGGGACAATTCGGCTGCAACAAGATATTCCCCGGTTTGCCCGACGAGTTTATTGCTGCGTCCAGTTGCCATAATTCACAATTCTTTTTTGAAGGCGTGGTCCTGCATGGGCCAAGGATGACGTCAGTCGAATCTGGCGGCAAGGGGGAACAGGGACATCTTTCGGTCTTCAGTCGGGTTACGTTTCGTGGCAGGATGCGGCATGGCATCGTGGGTCTGCGGGAAGACGGACAAGGAAGAGCGCCGCACGGCGTTGTCGGATTTTGC
>CAIOSY010000153.1 GCA_903861075.1 uncultured Nitrosomonadales bacterium | reverse complement strand
CGGTGTGTTCGATCAGATCTACACCAAAAAATAGGAGCACGTCATGGCACACCAACTCGCCGAATTAAAACTCATGCTGCGTAACAACCTGTTCCTCGATCTTGATGAACATGCCTTGAGGAACAATAAACCGGAGGGTTTGGTGTGCGATTTTTTGGGGATGCGACTGGCGAGCGCGTTTCAGCCCATCTTTCGCACTAACGGTGAAGTTATCGGACGTGAGGCGTTGTTGCGCGCCTCCTCCATTGAACACGGCGCACTGACACCCGAAACGGCGTTTGATTTGGCGACAGAAGCTGACAAGCTGGTGCTGTTTGACCGGCTGGTGCGCACGCTGCACCTGCTTGGTTATTCCAACGGTTTTACTGAATCTGAATTACTGTTTTTAAATGTGCATCCTCGCCTGTTAATCAGTGTCAGTGATCACGGACGCATTTTCGAACAAATTTTGCATTATTACTCGGTGCCTACTTCCCGCGTTGTAATCGAAATCAAGCAATCGGCGGTCGAGAGCGATGCAAGACTGGCACAGGCCGTGGCTAATTACCGCAGTCTGGGCTACAAAATAGCCGTAGATGATTTCGGTG
Source organism: uncultured Nitrosomonadales bacterium (assembly GCA_903861075.1). Lineage (GTDB taxonomy): Bacteria > Pseudomonadota > Gammaproteobacteria > Burkholderiales > Gallionellaceae > Gallionella. Next base: position 60,688 of record CAIOSY010000153.1, on the reverse strand, counting down.
CTGCGCATTCGGGCATTGCAAAAATAACCAATCCTAGCCGTCGCTATAGCAGGCTGGTATCCAACGAAGACACGGCTGAACTCAACCGCGTCATCGCTTTGCATCCTGATATTATTAAGTTCGATGGTGCGGTGATTCAGGCTGCCGAACATACGAGCGGTGCAGCGGCCGTGATTCACGGACTGGTGAATATCTTTCACGGCATCGGCGCGCAAGTGCTCATCGAAGGCATCGAAACGCCGGTACAACTGGCCATTGCTCAAGATACAGGAGCAGATCTGCTGCAAGGTTACTACCTGGGCTATCCGCATTTTGTGGCTAAAAGCCAGTGCGATACGGGCGAATTATTAGCCGCATAAATTTTATCCCTCCTCCTTGGCTGCATAACTCAGTTTCAGGGGCAGGAAACTGCCCCTGTTCTTTTAAACATAGGTCACAGGTGAATCCGGTGAACGGCAAACTCATTACATTTCCAGATCCCCAGCGGATCAGCTTATCCATTCGTGCCAGCGCGCTGATTTTTTCCGATCCGGAATCGCAAAAGCTGCTGGATTTGCTAGACCGTATCGCGCCCAGCAATGCCACGGCTTATATCAGAGGCGACACAGGCACGGGCAAAGAGCTGGTCGCACGGCATATTCATGCACAAAGTTCACGCAGCGATGGTCCATTCGCCGCAATTAACTGCGGCGCTTTCTCAGAAACCCTGGTCGAGAGTGAGCTGTTCGGCTATGAACGCGGTGCATTTACCGGCGCGGTTACCTCCAAAATCGGCTGGTTTGAAAGCGCCAATGGCGGCACTTTGTTTCTCGATGAGATTGGCGATCTGCCGCTCTCCACTCAGGTTAAATTGCTGCGCGTGTTGCAGGAACGTGAAATTGTGCGCATCGGTTCACGCAAAGCCACGCCGATTGATGTAAGATTGATTGCGGCGACCAACGTGAATCTGGAAGAAGCGGTGCGTGCCGGGCGTTTTCGCGAAGATTTATATTACCGGATCAATGTTGTGCCGATTCAACTGGCGCCGCTGCGCGAACGTCAGGGCGACATCCTGCCGCTGGTTGAACATTTCATCGCGGTATACCGCGACCGCTTACACACCGCAGAGCCGACACTGCACCCTGATACGCTACGCCTGCTGCACGCCTACCCGTGGCCGGGCAATATTCGTGAGCTGGAAAACACCATCCATCGAGCGCTGCTGGTATGCGATGGCAACGTGCTGCTGCCAGTCCACTTGAATCTGCCGCATATACAATCCGGCGCATCCGAGTTGAGCGCAGAAACCCGGCAATTTATTGCTGATAATTGCCCGTTGGAAAAAGTCTTTGCACAACTGTTCGCCAAAGAGACCGAGGAATTGCACGATTCCGTGATGCGTAAACTGATCATTCAGGCCTATGAACACAGCAACCAGAATCAGGTGCAAGCCGCAAAACTGCTGGGCATCAGCCGTAATGTGCTCAGAACCCAGCTGAAAAATTTCGGAATCATAGAATAACGGCGTAAATTACTGTTCATGCTCGATTTCCGCTAATATTATCTTAGCCAAATCAAGCGTATGCCCGCGTAACTCCGGAACAGCGATTGCTTCCCAATAGCGCGCCTTGAGCATCGGCCCGACGTAATACAGCCGGTTAACAGGCGTGCCATGAGAATCAATTAGCTGATATTGATCGTCCAATTCTAATCCAATCTTCATCGAATCCTGTTTTAACAGGCCATCATTCGAAAGTTGTTTTATCAATGGCATGGTTGATGTCGAAATATTGTAATTAGGGCCGGTGCAGTTAACGACTGTATCGACCCTCACTACTTTGGTCGTTTCCTCGTGCCGCAAACGAAGCCGGACATTGACCCCTTCGTCACAAGGATCATAAGACTGAATGTAAGCAGGAATGATCTCGACCTGCCCGGAATTTAGCATCTGCGTAAGACGCCAGTGTGCAGACGGCGATATTCTGTGGCGATGAATATCCCAAAAAGCAACTGTATGGATCAGAAATCTGCGCCGCTCAGCCAAGTTAAAATGACTCCAAATAGCGGACGTGTGAGGGCGCAATTCATTGATGACGTCCCGCCAATTTCCGCCACAACGCTCTCTTTTTGCGACCTCATTGCGCAACGCGTGCAGATAAGCACGCACCGTACAAGGAACCTCATGCAAATACGATGGGAACGCAACCAGTAGCGGCGTCTGGTGCGCCATGCTGCGGTGAACGTGGGGACGTAAGCCTCTGCGAGAGACAAGAAAAACTTTTCTGGGATGACTGCTAGTCAGTCGGAATAATGTGTCGATTGCCGTATGACCAGAACCAATCAACAACACCGGACAGTCATGATCAATGCCATCCAGCGCAGCAAAATCCCAGGGATTTCCGATGTATGAGTCAGTCGCAAAGAAATCCGAGGGCAAACCCGGATTTTTGGGTAACAAATGTCCAAAGGCCAGCACCAATTGATCTGCTGAAAAAATTTCACCATTTGCCATTTGAACTGAAAATCCTGTTGAGTCAACAAAGGGGTGAACAGCAACCGCATGCCCCTCTACTTTGTGCAGAACGGCAAGACTTTCCTTTTTCGCTTGCGCCAGCGTATGTTCCAGATAATCACCGTAAATGCGTCGCGAAATAAATGAGTGAGCATTGAAAGCTGGATCGATATTTTGACAATAGGACACAAAATGTCCGGGTTCATCGGCCAGAGCACTCATATTACCAGCGGGTACATTCAACAGAAGATTATCATCCCAGCTATGGTAAGCCAGTCCGCGTGCAAAAGGCAGGCGCCCCTCTATCAGTAGTATATGTATTCCTTCCGATACGGCTTTTCTCAGAATATTGACTGAAGTCAGCGTGCCGCTGTAACCTGCGCCTAGAATAACGATAGTGTGCAAACGGGATGTTTTTTGTATCATGAATGCAGTCAGAGAATGATGGTTTATGTGTGAAGTTTTAATTCAGATTGCTCGCCGCGTAATCGTGGTGCGTTATGCCTAATAGCAAAGCGCATCAGCAGTAAGGAAGCTGTTTTTCGGCGCTTCATTCACTGTCGTTTGAGTAGTCAATTCTTCCACTGTGTCCGGTGTGTCAGCAAATTCGCGCAACACTTCTTCCTTGATCGCGGTGAATTTGGCGCTGGAACGGGTACGTTCACGCGGCAGATTCACGTCTATGACGCGTTTGATGCGACCGGGACGCGGCTGCATTACTACCACGCGATCACCCAGATAAACCGCTTCTTCCACATCGTGCGTCACTAAAATCATGGTGATGCCTTCCTTTTCCCAGATGCGTTGTAATTCCTGTTGTAAATAGGCGCGAGTAAAGGCGTCCAACGCGCCAAACGGCTCATCCAGCAACAACACTTCAGGTCGATTAACCAGGGCGCGGGCAATGGCGACCCGTTGCGACATGCCGCCAGAGAGCTGGTAAGGATAGGCGTTAGCAAAATCTTTCAAACCGACCAATTCTATATGCTCTTGAATGGAATTGGTTTTTTCTTCTGCGCTTAATTCGGTGTTATTAAGCAAGCCGATGCTGATGTTTTGTTCCACCGTCAGCCATGGAAATAATCGGTGTTCCTGAAACACGATGCCGCGCTCTAAACTGGTGCCGACGATGCGTTTTCCATCGAGCAGAATGTCGCCCTGATACTGATCCTCCAGCCCGATCAATAATTTGAGTAAAGTCGATTTTCCGCAACCGCTGGAACCGACGATGCTGACGAATTCACCCGGTTTGATGGAGAGTGAAATATCTTCCAGCACCGGGAGGGATTTGTCCCCCACTTGGTATTGTTTGTTCAAGTTCTTGATTTCAAGGGTCGCTGCGTGAGCCATGATGATCTCCTGGTATATGAATTAAATGATGAATTAAGCGCCGCGCCAAACCAGCAAGCGGCGTTCGATACGGGTCGCGATATGATTGAAAATTGCGCCGATCAGACCTATGGTCAGCATGCCGAATACGATCAGTTCGATATTGAACGCTGCACGTCCCTTGATGACGGTATCGCCCAAACCACTGCCAGAACTAATCAGCAGGAATTCCGCGCCTATGGTCGCCATCCAGGCGTAAATCAAGCCCAAATGCAGACCGGTCAGTATCTGCGGCGAGGCGGATGGCAAAATCAACTTGGTAATCAATTGCTTGTACGTAAAGGCATAAACGCGGGCGACTTCGAGTTGCGCTTTGGATACGCCGCGCACGCCTTCAAAGGTATTGAGCGCCACCGGATAAAAGGCAGATAAGGCGACAAACAATATCTTGGCCGCATCCCCCGTACCTAGCCAGGTTGAAATCAGCGGCAACCAGGCGAACAGGGAAATCTGCTTTAAGGTATTGAAACTGGGGCCGACAAAGCGTTCGGTCCAGCGCGATAATCCCATCAAGACACCCAGCAACACACCCGCCACGCTGCCAAGAAGGAATCCGGATAAATCACGGAACAGACTGGCCTCGATGCTTTCCAGAAAATTTCCGCGCATCACGAATTTATACGCGACTTGCAAGACTTTTTCGGGCGGCACGATCAGTTTGGTATTGACCAACCCCAAGGCCGTCACGGCATACCAGACAAGCAGCAAAGCCAGCGGCAACACCGCGCCCCGTAAATTTTTAAGATTCAGACTCATTTCAATTCCTTTAGTGAGCGGCATGACGCCAGCTTTGCAGTCTTGATTCCAGATAGCGTAATGACACGTCCAGTGCGACCCCAACCAGACCAATCACCAGCAAGCCGACGAAGACCAGATCCAGTTGCATCAACTGCCGCCCCCATACCATCAGGTAACCGATGCCTTCGCTGGACGCCAGTAATTCGACAAATACCAGTGCCAGCCACGCCTGCATAATGCCTTGGCGGAAACCGCTGAACAGCGCGGGCAAGGCGGCGGGCAACACCACGCGCAGCAAGACCTGGCTGTGACTGAAGCGATAAACTTTGGCGACTTCCAGCAGTGCGGACGGAATATTGACAATGCCCTTAAAGGTTGCAACCGTCACCGGCACGACCACCGCAATGGAAATGGCGGCGATCTTCAGACCTTCATCAATGCCTAAAAAAATAATCAGAATCGGAATCCAGCCGACCACCGGGAATTGGGTAAACACCTCGAAACTGGGATACAAAAAGTCCCGCGCCGTCCTTGATAAGCCCATCAAAAAGCCCAGCAGCCAGCCGATGGAACTGCCGATCAGCACACTCCAGCCGATACGCGTCAGACTCACCGCCAAATTGCGGGTCAAATCACCCGCATCCCACAACTCACGCAATGATTGCCACACCAGTTCGGGCGGCGGTAGCAGCTGTATGGCCACCCACTCGTGATTCACCGCGTATTGCCACAAGCCCAACACAGCCAGAGGCAAAATCAAGCCGACCGCACTTAAACCTAAGCGATGCGTTAAGTTGCCCAACACAGCGAACCACCGGCCTGCCCCTGCGGGACGAATCAGCACGGAACTTGTTATTTCACTCATAATTTATCCTTCCAGAATTCTTTAGATCCCCGGTCGCAATCTAAGACAGCAACCGGGAATGCGCTGCCTACTTCTTGATAATGCCGTCCTTGTCGTACTCATCCCAATAGTGTTCCAGCTTCAGCTCTTTGAGCGCCGCATTGAGGTACTTGGGTTCTACCCAACCGTTGACATCGACATCGTGGCGGATCAGCTTGAAACGTTTGGTTTCATTGACCGCTTTTTGTAAACTGGCCACATAGTATTCATCAAGCAAGGGACTGATTCGCGTGCGCAGAGGATCACGCTTCCAGCTTTCGACATAATCGAGGTAAGTGTCGGTTGCCTGACGAGACCACAACTTCATCAACTCGGTACGATTTTTTTCCTCAGAGGCAAACTTGGCTTCCTTGACCACGGTGGTCACTACACGCTGCACTAGATCAGGATACTTTTTCTCAAATTCTTCCCCGACCCAAAAGGTACTGATGCTGGTAATTTTAGGATCGAAGTTGACGCGGTACAGCTCCTTAGCGACCCCTCGCGATATCAGGTCGTAAGGCTTAACGATCGCACCGTCGATATCACCTGTTGCGAGCGATGCCTTGAGCGTTGCGGCATCCAAGCTAATCAACTTGAAATCGCGTTCGGTAAAACCGTTGCGCTCCAGCACCCGTGCCAGTGTCAACTGACCGGACGTTCCCTTGGTCACGCCGATTTTTTTACCCTTCAGATCAGCCAGAGATTTAGCTTCTGAATTAGCCGGTACAACAAAGACCACCTCGCCGAAACGCCCTTGCCCCAGAATAATTTTGTGTTTAAGTCCGGTAGAGCGCCCGACGATCAACGGTAAATCGCCATGGCTGGCAAAGTCGATTAACTTGTTTGCGAATTGCTCATTGGTCGCAGGGCCCGCACCCACATTGAAAAACCATTTGATGGCGATACCGTCCTTTTTAAATTCCTCTTCGAGCGCACCATGCAAATGTGCCGTCGCGAGTGAACTGCCTCCCGCCAGCGGACGACCACTCGCCCCTGCACTGGAAAAAGCGATACGGATTTCTTTCGGATACGGCTCCGCAGCAGATGCAGAAGGGACTAACTGGAGCAGCGTCAGCGCACCGAATATCCAAGATAACTTATTGAATTTCATTATATTTTCCTAGTAGTTAATTTTTTAAATCAGAACCCGTACTGAAACTGAACGATCAGATCACGGTACTTGGGCGTGGCGTTATTGGAATATTTGTAGTTGTTCACATTGACCTGAAGTTTGGTGGTCTCGGCAAAGAACAAGTTGAAACCTATCGTGTCGATTTCGGTTTTAGCCGTAACATTTGCCCCGGTCGCAGCCGCATTGGCGGTATTCGGATCCCAGCGATCTATACGGAAAAAAGGTTGATAGGTTTTTGGCCACCAGTCGTCATACTTTCCCTGTCCATTACCATTTGAAGATTTCAGCCATTGCTCTCCCCAGGTATAAAACAGCGTGAGCGTTTGTCCGACGGACTTGATCTGCCCTGTTTTTCCTGTATTGGTCGCGGCGATATTGCTCGCCGAAGCCGCAAGCGCGGCATTGGTCACAAAAGTGCTGTCACGCCCGGTCGCATATTCATAACTCGCACCGAACGGCAAATGGTTGTAGTAGAGATCAAAACCGTAACGATCGCTGTTGCCATCGATCGGAGTCGCAACAGGCCCGGCCAAAATATTTTTGACCCCGCGCTGATAGGACGCACCTATCTTTAATTCACGCAACCAACTGGTGTAATCGACCGGCGCGGTCACCGCCACGCGTGCCAGATAATCCTTCCTGCCATTGTTATCGGACTGATTAGGACCACTGCCGTTAACCACGCCCACCGCATATTCGATCAAGGGCGCACGATAGTTGAAACCATAATCCACATAAGGGTTGTAATCGCCGCGCACGATCACACCGATTTGACGAGCGCCTACACCCAATCCGGCGACAAACTGCGCCGCATTGATACTGGGTTTCAACTCATCCGTGGTTTGCGCTTCCAGTCCGAAGGCCGTCAATTGCTGACCAAAACGAATATTGAGATTCAGATCTTCCAGTCCCGTCACAGCCGGATTGATGAAGTTGTACTGAAGATAAGCGTCCTGAAGACTGAACGTACTGACGGCAGCAGTTGTGGTAGTGGTGGGGCTGACCGTTTTCGCATAGTTAAATCCCAGCTTGTAATCGAGATTGCGACCTTCTCCATAATCCTTGAACAAGCTGCCGGCAAAAGCAATATTGGCAAGCGGCACATCAAAACTCGAATAGCGCGGTGTCGATTGAGTTGTAGCGCCTCCCGTTGTAAGCGGGGCAGAAGTTGAGTTCGCCCTCAACTGCACGGAACCTGAAATAGTCGTGCCGCGAGTCGTAAGCGGCGACTTGGTATCGCGCAATCGTTGCACATCGTATTTGTAATTATCCAAATCCGCCCGCAATCCCCCTATGTCGTCCTTGGTCGCGATTTGTTCCAATTCAATACCCGGGGTGACAGGTGCAGCGGCTTTTTCAGCATTCACCTGATGCTGCAGCGTATGGACAATATTTTTCAGCTCTTCGATTTGCTTTTGCAACTCCTCGGTCGTCGGCGTTGCGCCATAACTCGCCCCGGCATACGCCATGAACGCCAGTGCAATGTAGGCATTGCTTGCTTTCAATTTAAATTTCAATTTCAATTTATTTCCCCTGTTGATGTGATTGCGAGCACGTTATTAACGATGCGTCGCGGTTTAGTGCTTCAGGCACTTGGTCAGTCGGCGATTGAGTCGCTTGACTAGGCTTGGCTGATCTAGGCAGAGTTTTATAAGCATGAAGCATGCCACAAAATAAAATTCAATATATTCATGTATTTAATGAATTTATTGCGCAGGATAGCAAGCTAAATTGCTGACCGTGCAGCAGTTATTTTTGCCTGTTGCGCAAATCTGTACAGCGGCGGCAAGTTGAGCGGTTTAACTTTAATGTTGACGCAGCAACACCTGGCGGTGAGTGCTGCTGGAATTTCAGCAGAAGGAACTGCAAGGAAAATGAATCCGCAACGGGAAGAAGAGGGGAGTGATTAAATTTTTATCTTTAATAATCAAAATAGTATTAAATTTATTGTAAAAATTTAATACTTTGGCACGGTATCTGCTTAAGTGATAGGGACGCGGCAAATTATTCAGTCGTCGCAAATTTATTTATTCAATACGAAAGTGATCCGCCATGAAAAACCTGAAACGCCTGTTTGCCTTTGCAGTCCTTGTTCTCAACGCTTCCATGGCTTTTTCTGCCGAAGGTGATGCGCCTAAAGAAAAATACGTCGATCCAAAACCCTGGACGCACAAGACCGAAAGGCTGACGCGCCCGCAACTGGATAAATTACTCGGTCACCCTGAAAAGCTGTTGTTCATCGATGTGCGTCGTCCGGATGAAATCAGCAAGGTCGGCGGCTTCCCGATTTATCTCAGCATTCAGACTAAAGATCTCGAAGAGAGTCTGGCCTACATCCCCAAGGGGCGTCAGATCGTCACCATTTCGGTCCGTGCCCATCGTGCGGGGGATGCAGGGGACTTCCTGATTTCTAAAGGCTACAAAGTCGCCGGTGCAGTGGGCGTTAAGGACTACGAAGATCAAGGTGGCTCGCTGAATCATGTTGCCATTCCTGCACCTAAAGTCGCAGCGGCTGAAACGCCTGTTGCCGAAAAGAAATAAAAAACCATCGCAATCAGGAGCTTGAAGATGAACCAAACATTGAAAAAGAAAGCCGTTTATGTCGCCGTATTGTTGAGTTTAGGCACAGCCGTCGCGGTTGCAGACGATAAACCGGTTACCGATGCGCCCAAAGTGTCGCGTGCCGCTGCCGCCAAACTCTGGTCGTGGCAACCGGTGCAAGCCCAAAACACGCCGCAGGTAAAACAACAAAAGTGGGTGCGCACGCCGATAGATGCGTTTGTGCTGGCCAAAATTGAGGCCAAAGGCCTGCAACCCTCTAAGGATGCGGATCGCGCCACCTTTATTCGTCGCGCCACGCTGGACGTGCTGGGCGTCATTCCGTCGCCTGAAGAAGTTAAAGCCTTCGTTAATGACAAGTCGCCGGATGCTTATGAAAAACTGGCGGATCGCCTGCTGGCATCGCCGCATTACGGCGAACGTCAGGCACGCCGCTGGTTGGATCTGGCGCGTTATGCCGACAGCACCGGTTTTCAGAATGACACCACCCGCCCGAACATGTGGCGTTACCGCGATTACGTCATTAACGCCTTCAATCAGGACAAACCGTATGACCGTTTCGTCAAGGAACAACTGGCAGGCGACGAGATTGCACCGGATGACCAAAACGCGCTGATTGCCACCGGCTTTTTGATTGGCTATCCCGACAACTACAACTCGCGCGATCTGGTGCAGCGGAAGTATCAAATCGAAACCGATATGACTGATACCGTCGGCCTGGCTTTGCTGGGTCAGACCGTGGGTTGCGCGCGGTGCCACAATCACAAGACCGACAAGATCACCCAGAAGGATTATTTCTCGTTGCAGGCGTTCTTTGCCAATACCAGCGTGAATGAGAAATACGCGCTTAAGGAAAAGGGTGAGCAGGAAAAGAATTATGAGGCCGCGCAAGCCAAGTATCAGGAAGCGACCAAGTCTATTCGTGATCAACAAAAGGCCATTCTGGATATTTTCCGCGAATCCGGAGTGAAATATCACAAGGAACGTTATTTGACCGATAGCCGCGAGGCGATTTTCAAACCAGAAGCGCAGTGGACACCGCTGGATCGCTGGGTGAATCACCGTCTGGAAAACGTCTCAAATGATCGCGACGTGGAAGGTTATTTGCGGATCGTGGCCGAAGATAAGAACCATCCTCAACACACTAAAGAAACCGAAGAAAAATGGGCAGAATTCAAGAAACTGGCGGCGGATTTGAAGAAATTCGACGACATTAAACCGAATTCAGGTTCGCGCTATATCTCGGCTGTGACCGAACTGGGTCATCCCGATTCGCCACCGACGCGCATCCGCTTTACCGGCACGCACGAAAAACCGCTGGATGAGGTGCAACCGGCCTTCCCGGTCGCGCTGACTTCAGAACAGCCCAATATTGTGCCGTCGGCTACTTCTTCTGGACGACGCACCGCGCTGGCTAACTGGATTGCGAATGCCAACAATCCGCTCACCGCACGGGTCTATGTCAACCGTGTCTGGGCGCAGTATTTCGGTACGGGCATCGTCAAGACGGTCAGCGATTTCGGCAAAGCGGGCGACAAGCCTAGCAATCCTGAATTGCTGGATTATCTGGCGGGTAATTTCGTCAAGGACGGCTGGAGTATCAAGAAACTGCATCGCCAGATTCTGCTGTCCAGCGTTTATCGCCAGTCCTCGGATGAGCGCCGCGAAGTTTACAAAGCCGATCCTGACAATCAGGTGTTGGCGGTATTCCCGCGCCGTCGTCTGGATGCCGAGCAAATTCGCGATTCCTTGCTGACGGCTTCCGGTCAACTGACTGACAAAATCGGTGGCCCGTCGGTATTCCCGCCTATTCCTGGCGGTGTGGTCACAGGTTACAACAATTTCGACAACAACCCGTTGTGGAAAGTATCGCCGGATGTGAAGGATCAAAATCGTCGCAGTCTGTATGTCTTTACCCGTCGCAGTGTGCCTTATCCAATGCTGGAAGTGTTCGATCCGGCCAATCCGCAACTGGTTCACAGCAAACGCGATGTCACCACCACACCGTTGCAGGCACTGACCTTGTTCAATAGCGAAACCGTGTTTGGCTGGTCGCAGGCATTAGCGGGTCGCGTCATTAACGAAGCAGGCCGCAATGAATCGGCTGAAGTGGACCGTTTATATCAGATTTTGTTTGCACGCAATGCCGACAAAGCCGAGAAAGCCACGCTGCACACCTTCCTGGCACATCAGGAAAAATTGATTCGCGACAAGGCCACAGATGGAAAATTTGCCATCAATTTACCGACTGGCGTGAAAGCCACTCAGGGGCAGGATCCGATTCATCTGGCCGCCTTTGTTGATCTGGTGCACACCGTGGCGAATTCCAACGAATTCAGCTACCGCTTCTAATAGTGATACTTAAAAGGAAATAGTTATGAATAATCAATCACGTAGAGACTTTTTACGCAACGCAGGTCTGGGGTTGGGTGGCGTAGCCATGAGCGGCTATTTGCCCGGCGGAGGCTTCTTCTCTGCCGCAACGGCTGCCGAACTGGTAGATCCGCTCACCCCCAAGAGTCCGCATTTCCCAGCCAAGGTCAAGACCGTGATCTGGCTACATATGGACGGCGCACCCAGCACGCTGGACTTGTTCGACTACAAGCCTGAGCTGCAAAAATTGGCGGGAAAACCGATTCCTGAATCATTCCTGAAAGGCATCAAGACCAGTACGCAAGGCGGCATTACCAAGCTGTTCTGGTCGGAAAAACGCACTTTCAAACAGTATGGCGACAGCGGCGCGTATTTTTCTGATTTGCTGCCGAATCTGTCCGCTCATGCCGACAAGATCGCATTCATTAAGTCGAGCGTAACTGTCGGGGCAACGCACGATATTTCCATTCTCAAACTTAATACCGGCGATGTGAATCCCGGTCGCCCATCGCTGGGCGCGTGGATCAGCTATCAATTGGGTTCAGCCAACAAGGATTTGCCTTCCTATGTGGTGCTGTACAACGACAAACAGGAACCGCGCGCGGGTTCTGTGAACTGGAGTTCCGGCTTTCTGCCAGCGGTGTATCAGGGCGTAGCTTTCCGTCCCGGCGATTCCCCGATTTTAAATCTGGAGCGCCCCGGCTATATGGGCGCAAAAGAACAACGCAATTCGCTGGATTTGCTGGCGCGGCTTAACGGTCAGCGCGGCGCACGTTACACAGAAGACACCGAGTTAATCGCGCGCACCCGGTCCTATGATCTGGCTGACCGGATGCAAACCTCTGCACCTGAAGCGGTTGATTTAACTAAAGAAACCGACGCTACCCGTGAAGCTTATGGTCTTAACGATGAGGCGACCAAGAGTTATGGCGAAACCCTGTTGCGCGCCCGTCGCCTGACAGAACGCGGTGTGCGTTTCATTCAAGTGGTATCAGGTCCTGCGGTGGCGGATGGCGATTTCAGAAATTGGGATGCGCACAGCAAGTTGGAAGACAACCACAGCAAGAATGCCCGCATGGTGGATAAGCCGATTGCTGCATTGCTGGCCGACCTGAAGGATCGCGGTTTGCTCGATACCACGCTGGTGGTTTGGGCATCCGAGTTTGGCCGCACGCCCTGGGGCGAAAGCGGTGACGGGCGTGACCATAACGCCTGGGGTTACACGCAATGGATGGCAGCCGGTGGCGTTAAGGCCGGTTCAACCTTTGGTGCGACCGATGAAATCGGCGTGCAATCGGTCGGTAAAACGGTAGATACCTATGACTTGCATGCCACGGTGCTGAATTTAATGGGACTGGATCATTTGAAGACGACCTTCCTGCACGACGGGCGTTCGGAACGTCCGACCGTGGTGTATGGGGAAGTCATCAAGGATTTGATTGGATAAGGGAAACGCCCGCCCCGGCGAGCGCAGGAAATGGATGATGAACAAATTGAAACTGATTGTTTACAGCCTGCTGGTGATGACGGCAACCAGCGTCATCGCCGGCGAAATCAGCATAGACGAGGACTATATGCAGGTCATGGAAGACCGGCAAAAAAGTCTGAGTTCCAATATTTCCCTCAAAAAGGTCAATGCGGCACTGAATGATGCCAAGTCGCTGGAAGAATCGTTCAACGATGTCGAAACCTTTTATGTGCACAAGGGCAAAGAGGATGCCGTGAACTGGTCGAAAGAAAGCCGTGAGCTGGCGGTCAGCATTCAGAAATATGTGGCTTCCAATGACTTCGATACCGCATCTCAAACCTCGGTTGCGCTGGCTAAAACTTGCAAGACCTGCCACCGCAGTTACAAGAAAGACACATAAAATTATTTTTATTCAAAGGGTTTTAAAATGAAGAGATTGATTATGGCGGGCGTGCTGTCGGCAGCGATTCCGGCGATGGCAGCCTTGCATGACGGCGATATTGCGCCCGACTTTAGAACGCAGGCATCGCTGGCGGGTAAAGCGTTTAATTTTTCGCTGAAAGACGCACTGAAAAAAGGTCCTGTGGTGGTGTATTTCTATCCGTCGGCTTATACCGGCGGTTGCAATGTGCAGGCGCATGATTTCGCAGCCAATAGTGATAAATTCGCCGTTGCCGGTGCGACAGTGATTGGTGTGTCGCAAGACAGCATCGCTCGCCTCAACGAGTTTTCTGCCGACCCGGCTTATTGCGCAGGCAAGGTCGCTGTGGCTTCAGACAGCGATGGCAAAATTGCCAGATCGTACGATTTGGCCTCGCGTGTAACTGTACCCGGCAAAAAAGATACGCGCGGCGTTGAAATCAACCACGGCTTTACCGAGCGCACGACTTTCGTGATCACCCCCGACGGAAAAATCGCCGCGACGCTGACCGCATTAGCGCCGGCGGCCAATGTCCTCAAATCGCTGGAAGTGGTGCAGCAGTTGTCGGATGCAGGAAAGAGTAATTGGTAAATCGACTGCTTTTGATGGCGCTGCTGGCGACAGGACTGGTATCGCCAACAGTTCATGCCGAAAACTTCGCTACGCTGGCGGTGGAATTACACATGGGCAGCGGTAATTCCGATAGCGGGAAAGCACAAAGTACAGACAGAAAACTGTCAGGAATGTCACGGCTTGCTGGGTGTCGGATTAGCGCCGTCTGCGCCGAAACTCACGGGACAGTATGCGGATTATCTCGTTAAGCAACTGCAAGATTTTCAGTCAGGTGCGCGTAAACATCCGGTGATGACCGCGATGGCTGATAGTTTGACGGATGACGATAGAGCTGACATCGCCGCCTGGTATGGCAGCAATAATCCAATGCAGGGGACGGTGGTAACGGCTAGTCTGCTGGCTCGTGATCTTTTTACGCGTGGCGATGTGACGCGCAATGTATTGCCTTGCAAAAGCTGTCACGGCGAAAACGGTCAGGGCAGTTTTTCGGCGAACGGCAGTTATCCCGTGATTGGCGGTCAGCATAGCATTTACCTGCGCGAACAACTGCGCAACTGGCGTTCTGGCACGCGTAGCAACAGTCCGGGCGGTGTGATGAATATTATCGCCAAAGCGTTAAGCGATGAAGAAATTGAAGCGCTGGCGAATTACATTTCCGGTTTTAAAATTTTCTAACCAACTTAAAAATCATACAAAAAACAATATGAAAAAAAGTCCATTTATAGCCTGTGCATTATTGCTAAATATTTCCTTGGTATTTGCCGCAGATACGCCTGCGCCACAAGCGCCCGCCAAACCGCCAGTCCAGCCGCTAGGCTTTTTTGTCACCAGCGCCGGGGTTGGCAATGGTGCGGATTTGGGCGGCATTGCGGGTGCAGATGCCCAGTGCCAGAAACTGGCAACTGCCGCAGGTGCCGGTAACAAAACCTGGCACGCTTATCTGAGTACTCAGGCAGCGAACGGTCAGCCAGCCATCAATGCGCGTGATCGCATCGGCAGTGGCCCCTGGTATAACGCACGCAATATCAAAGTGGCCAGCAATGTGGCCGATTTACATGGTGATACGCTGGATTCCGCGCGTCTGGGCAACAACCTGAGCCGCACCACGGCGCTGACCGAAAAAAATGAGCCGGTTAAAGGCGCGGGCGACAAGCCCAATGAACACGACATCATCACTGGATCGCTGCCGGATGGCCGTGCCTATACCGATGCGGCGGATCACACATGCAGCAATTACACCAGCAGCGCGGCGGAAGGTTCGGCGCAATTAGGGCATTTCGACCGCACCGGCGGCGGCAATACCTCGTGGAATTCGGCGCATCCCAGCCGGGGTTGCGGTCAGGAAAATCTGGTAAAAACCGGTGGCGCAGGTCTGCTGTATTGCTTCGCCTTGTCGGATACTGAAAACACCGTGACGCCAGCGATAGACGGCGTGGTAGCAGCAGGCACTAAGATCGAATACATCCGCGACGGTTTCAAAGGCACGGAAGGACCGATTGCCTTGCCGGACGGCGATTTGATATTCACCGAAACGCAAGCTAATCGCATCACGCGCATTGCGCAAGACGGCACAATTTCGCCGTTTCTGGAAAATAGCAATGGCTCGAACGGACTGGCTTTCAATACAAAAGGCGAACTGATCACGGTACAGGTGTTGAATCCGCGCGTTGGTGTGGTGTATCCGCAGGGGCATGAAAAAGTGCTGGCCGACCAGTTCGATGGACTGCCTTTTTTGCGACCGAATGATCTGGTATTGAGCATTCAGCGCGGCGATATTTATTTCACCGATTCAGGTTCGGCTTTCGGTGCACCCAAAGCCGGTGAGCCGGTGGTGACACCGCGTCCCGCGGTTTATCGCATCAAGCTCAATGGTGATTTGTCACGTATTGCCAATGACATCGAACGTCCCAACGGTATTCAGTTGAGCCCGGACGAAAAAACGTTGTATGTCGCCAATACCGCAGGTGAATACATTCTTGCCTATGATGTGGCGCGCGACGGTTCGATTAGTAACAAGCGCAATTTCGCCAAATTGGAAGGGTTTAAAAAAACCGATAACGGCAGTTATTCCAGCGGGGCGGATGGTCTGGCGATTGATGCGAAAGGACGTTTATATGTCGCTTCAACGGCAGGCATTCAGGTATTTAACGCCAAAGGTGACGCGTTAGGCACCATTGCCTTGCCCAAAGCGCCACAAAATCTGGCTTTCGCGGGGAAAAACAAAAACTTCCTCTACATCGTCGGGCGCGGCGCGGCTTATCGCATCGCGGTGCTGACTCCAGGATTTAAAGGCCGCGCCAAGTAAAGGCGGCGCGGATGAAATTCTGGCACTGGCTGACGGCCACGCTGTTGGTGTTATTGATGTCCGTGCCGATTGGCTGTGCCAGCTGGGCAGCGGTCAAGCTGTGGCATTAAGCGCCACAGCAAAGTTGAAATTTCAGCAGGGTGTTGTCTGGCAAGCAGGCTTTACAAATCCAGTTTGCCAGAGGCAGTCATAAATAATCTTTAATAAACAGATGATTGCAAATAGTTAAATTTTCATTGAAGTTTGGCATGAAAACTGCATATCAATAAGCAGGCAAGTTAATCTGGGAGCAAAAAATGTCCGTCAACATCAAAGTTTGGGATTTACCTTTAAGGCTGTACCACTGGCTGATGGCGTTGTCCGTGCTGTCGGCGGTGATTACCGGTGAACTGGGCGGCAATCTGATTGACTGGCATGGTCGTATCGGTGTTTTGCTGCTGGGCTTGCTGGTGTTTCGGCTGGTGTGGGGCTTTATCGGCTCGACTCACGCGCGTTTTGTCAGCTTTTTCCCGACGCCGAAGCGGCTTGCGGCTTATCTGAAAGGCCAGTGGCAAGGCATCGGTCATAACCCGTTGGGCGCACTGTCGGCGCTGGCTTTGCTGGGTACGCTGGCGGCGCTGGTGCTAACCGGTCTGTTTGCCAATGATGACATCGCCTTTCAAGGGCCGTTATTTAGCCTGGTCACAAAAGACTTCAGCGACAAATTGAGCGGCTGGCATAACCTGTCTTTCAATGCGCTGATCGTGCTGGTGCCGCTGCACCTGGCGGCGATTATTTATTACGCACGGGTCAAAAAGCACAATCTGGTCGTGCCTATGCTCACCGGTGAAAAAGTCGTGCCCAAAGCCCATGCCATCGAGTTATCCGGTGGCGGTGTGGTGCGTTTTATGGCGGCGCTCACCATTGCGGGCGTGGCGGTGTGGGGAGCGAGTTATGGCGCAAGTTATTTTGAGTCCGCGCCCGTAGCGTCTACGGCTACTGCGGCTGAACCGAGTTTTTAATTGTTGTTATCTTTGATCCTGTTGTTTTCTTTAATCGTAACGAGGAGTTGTAAATGAAATTGAAATTAGTATTAGCGCTCGTACTGGGTGCAGTCAGTGTGTCGGCTTTGGCAGGTCAAGCTGAAGATCAGCAGGTTAAATTCCGTCAATCCGCCTATTCGTTTGCCGCATGGAATTGCGCCAAGATCAAAAGCCAGGTGGTTGAACATCCTGAAACTTACAACAAGGATCAGATTATCGCAGCGGCAAATTCTGTTGCGGCTGTCGCCAATTCCGGCCTGGGTGCACTTTACGGCCCCGGCACCGATCAGGCAACCGGCTGGAAAAAGTCACGCCTGAAACCTGAGTTTTTCGATAAACCAGAAGAAGCAAAGAAAGCGGGCCTGGCCTTTAACAAGGAAGCCAATGAACTGGCCAAAGTCGCTGTAAGTGGTGATGTTGCGGCCATCAAGACTCAGTTTGGCAAGGTCGGCGAGACTTGCAAAAGCTGCCACGACAGCTTCCGTATCAAGGACTAATTCGTTTTTCAATAGCGAATCATAAAGGGCGCGAGAAATCGCGCCCTTTGCTTGTCAGTACGCCTCATGCCAAACCCATATTCATTTTCCTGCTTTGTATATCACTTTTTCTTCGTTTTTGTCCTGAAACGAAAAGCTTAATATTCGACCTCAACGCCTGTCTGAGTTCGTTTGCACGTTCGCAAACCCCCCCGCTGGATGGCACTTAACTTGAGGAAGTCTTATGTTTACCGCTATTGATTCATCCGAGGCCAATACCCAGTCTCACGCCATACTTGCTGCTGCTCGTGATGGGGCACAAAAATCCCGATTGCAATACGCAGGTGATGTTACGCCAGAACAGGCCTGGTCGCTATTTTCGGCTGGTATTGCCGAGTTGATTGATGTGCGTACCGGCAGAGAATTGCAACGAACCGGTTCCGTGCCCTCTGCGCCGCATATCGAATGGCTAGTGAGCGCGGATATGTCCAAAAATCCACACTTTCTGAATGAACTGGATTCGGTCGTCAACAAGGGCAATGTGGTGTTGTTTTTATGCCGTAGTGGCAAGCGTTCGGTCGCTGCTGCCGAAGCGGCGACGGAGGCGGGATTTCGCAATGCTTTCAATATATTGGAAGGGTTTGAAGGCGATGGCAATCCAAGATTGGGCTGGCTGAATCGTCGCCTGCCGGTTACACAAGAATAATTCACCCGAATAAATAACAGGAGAAAAACATGTCGCACTGGTTCGCAGATAATTCTCAGTCCATCGGCAATACGCCGCTGGTTCGTTTAAACCGCGTCATCGATGGCGCCAAGGCCACGGTGCTGGCTAAGATCGAAGGTCGCAATCCGGCTTATTCAGTGAAATGCCGCATAGGGGCGGCGATGATTAACGACGCCGAAAAGCGCGGTGTGTTGGGCGCGGGCAAAGAACTGGTTGAACCGACCAGTGGCAATACCGGCATTGCACTGGCGTTCGTCGCGGCAGCGCGCGGCATACCGTTGACACTTACCATGCCGGAAACGATGAGCATTGAACGCCGCAAACTGCTTGTAACTCTGGGCGCAAAGCTGGTGCTGACCGAAGGTGCAAAAGGCATGAGCGGAGCGATAGCCCGTGCACGCGAAATTGCCGATTCCGATCCAAAATATCTTCTGTTGCAACAATTCGAAAATCCGGCCAACCCGGCGATACATGAAGCCACCACCGGTCCTGAAATATGGAACGATACCGACGGCAATGTCGATATTTTCGTTTCCGGTGTGGGAACCGGCGGCACGATTACCGGTGTTTCGCGCTATTTTAAAAAGACGCGCGGCAAGCCAATTCAGTCCGTTGCAGTTGAGCCTTCGGCTAGTCCCGTTTTGACACAGAAGCGTAATGGTGAAGAACTCAAACCCGGTCCGCACAAAATACAAGGCATAGGCGCAGGCTTCGTACCGGCCAACCTGGATCTGGATCTGATTGACAGCATAGAGCAGGTCAGCAATGAGGATGCGGTATTGTATGCTCGTCGTCTGGCGCGTGAAGAAGGTATTCTGGCCGGAATTTCTTGTGGGGCAGCGGTTGCGGTTGCAGCACGTTTAGCGCAACGCCCTGAAAATGCGGGCAAGACTATCGTGGTGGTTCTGCCGGATTCAGCTGAACGCTATTTGAGTTCTATCCTGTTTGAAGGGCTGTTCGACGCAGCGGGACTGGCTGTATGAACATGAGCGCTGCACAGAACCCGCAACCCAATTGGGGGCTCGAGCGCGTGGTTGGTGAGTTGCGTGATATACGTCGAGAATGGCGCGAATCCTGTGCGCGCAACCACGAATGTGGCGGGCGAGAGTTACCTGCATCAGGTCCGGTACGTGAAATCATGGATAGCCTGCGCGGTGCATTATTCCCGATGCGATTGGGGCCGCCCGACCTAAGGCAGGAAAGCGAAGACTTTTATGTCGCTCATACGCTTGATTCCGCACTGCACGCCTTGCATCAACAGGTATTTTTAGAACTTCACTACGCCTCGCGTTTATCGGGCAATGATCACGACAATGAAGCCTTGTCGATCAAAATCGTGCGCACCTTTGCCGCTTCCCTGCCTGGCGTTCGCAGCGTGCTGGACACCGATGTACGTGCCGCCTTCCACGGTGATCCGGCAGCGCGCAGTGTCGATGAAATTCTGCTGTGCTATCCCGGTGCTCAGGCGGTGATTCATCACCGCATCGCGCATCAACTCTACCGATTGGGTGTCCCTATGATTGCACGCATCATCGCAGAACTGGCACATTCAAAAACAGGTATCGACATCCATCCGGGCGCTGTGATTGGCTCTGGATTCTTTGTCGATCACGGGACGGGCGTGGTCATCGGCGAGACAGCAATCATCGGCGAGCGAGTGCGTCTGTATCAGGCCGTCACTCTGGGGGCCAAACGTTTTAATGTCGGTGAAGACGGCATGCTGGAAAAGGGACAGCCGCGCCACCCTATCCTCGAAGATGACGTGGTGGTGTATGCGGGTGCCACCATTTTGGGGTGTATCACCATCGGGCGCGGTTCTTCCATCGGCGGCAATGTCTGGCTGACACGTTCCGTGCCGCCGGGTAGCGTAATCACACAAGCCAACTCACAGCATGAATTACCCGGAGGGTCAGCGTCATGAATGCGCCCGTCGCGCAGTTCGCACAGGTATTGCGGCAATTACGCGAAGAGCGCGGTTGGTCGCAGGAGATGCTGGCCGAACGCGCCGATCTTAACCGCTCTTACCTGGGTGAGGTCGAGCGCGGGCACGCGATTCCTTCGCTGATTACTCTGTCAAAACTGTCCGCTGCACTGGAAATCCGCCTCTCCGCTTTCATTGCACGCTGTGAACATATTTAGGATTGGCGGCTATAGCAGGTTGAAGTGAGCCGCCAACAGGCGGAACATTGCTTAGCTTTTTTTCATATAACTATATCGTTTTATTTCATAAGGAATCATCATGACTGCTCATGTAAAAGATCAACTCGCGTTAAGCGATGTCGCCGCACGCACGTTGGCTAATGCCACCAAAACTGTCCCGCAACTCTCTATCATCACACCGCGCTGGTTGCCGCAAATGCTCAGCTGGGTGCCGCTCGAAGCCGGTATCTATCGCGTCAACAAGGTTAAAGATGCATCCCGCGTAACCGTTGCCTGCTCGCAACGCGACGAACGCCAGTTGCCGCAAACCTTCGTCGATTATGAAGAATGGGGCCGTGAATATATGCTCTCAGCGGTCAATACCGTGGTGGACGTACATACCCGTGTGTCCGATTTGTACAGCAGCCCGCACAATCAAATCAAAGAACAATTGCGTTTGACCATCGAAACGGTCAAGGAACGTCAGGAAAACGAACTGATCAACAACAAGGAATACGGCTTGTTGACCAATGTGGCTGACAGCCAGCGCATCAAGACCCGCACCGGCGCGCCGACACCGGATGATCTGGACGAGCTGATTTCTAAAGTCTGGAAAGAACCGGGTTTCTTCCTGGCTCACCCTCTGGCGATTGCCGCTTTCGGTCGTGAATGCACCCGTCGTGGTGTACCACCTCCTACCATCACCATTTCGGGCTCACCTTTCCTGACCTGGCGCGGTATTCCGTTGATTCCTTCGGACAAAATCCCAGTCGTGGATGGCAAGTCCAGCATTATTTTGCTGCGTACGGGCGAGAGTCGTCAAGGCGTGGTCGGCTTGTATCAACCGAATCTGCCTGGCGAACAAAGCATGGGTCTGTCGGTGCGTTTCATGGGTATCGACCGCCGCGCGATTGCCTCTTACCTGATTTCCCTGTACTGCTCGCTGGCCGTGTTGACTGATGATGCCCTTGCCGTACTCGAAGATGTCGAAGTGGGCAAGTACCATGAGTACAAGTAATCTGAACGCTGACACAGGCAGCTTTGTTCCGGACACCGAGCTGATTGAACGCCTGGCAAACGAGTTGTTCGCGGGAGTGCCTGGCGGGCTTTCTGGCGTGCCGAATCCATCCACGGCATCGTTAGGCTCGACGCGTCCCGCATCAGCGCAAGCTGCTGGCATCCCGTTTGATTTTGCTGCGCCGCTTGATTTGAATATTGCCAGCCCGATTTCAACGCCGAACTTTGACTTTAAGCCCGATACAGGGTTTAACCTGCCGTCGAATCTGAGCACGGATTTGTATGACGATGCGGTGCTGCGCGATTTACTGAAAGACCATGCCGCTGAACATCCTAAAATGACAGGAGCCACGCTGTATTTTCTGGATGAAGCGGCCAGGTTCAATCAACCGGCAAATGATGCGCGTGCGCAGTCAGCACCGGTAAAAACGGCACCCGCCAAGGAACAGAAAATCATCACGTCAGGTCATCCGGCCTTTGATGTCATGGCGGTGCGACGCGACTTTCCTATTCTCAAAGAATTGGTGAATGGCCGTCCGTTGGCCTGGCTAGACAATGCGGCGACCACGCAAAAACCTCAGTCGGTGATTGATCGTTTGTCGTATTTCTACGAACACGAGAACTCGAATATCCATCGTGCGGCCCATGAATTGGCAGCGCGTGCGACCGATGCCTATGAAGGCGCGCGCGACAAGGTGGCTAATTTTATCAATGCCAGTTCCAGCAGCGAGATCATCTTTGTGCGCGGCACCACAGAGGCGATCAATCTGGTAGCGCAAAGCTGGGGCCGCAAGAACATAGGCAAAGATGACGAAATTATCATCTCTCATCTGGAACATCACGCCAATATCGTGCCGTGGCAAATGCTGTGTGCCGAAACCGGTGCGAAACTGCGCGTGATTCCGGTGGATGACGATGGTCAGGTGTTGCTGGGCGAGTATGAAAGACTGCTTAATTCGCGTACCAAACTGGTGTCGTTTACGCAGGTGTCCAACGCACTGGGTACGGTCACGCCGGCCAAACAGATCGTGGATATGGCACATCGCTACGGCGCGCGCGTGCTGGTCGATGGCGCACAATCGGTCTCGCATCTGCGTGCTGACGTGCAATATCTGGACTGTGATTTCTTCGTGTTTTCCGGCCATAAGGTGTTCGGCCCGACCGGTATCGGTGCGCTGTATGGCAAACCGGAAGTGCTGGCGGATATGCCTCCCTGGCAGGGCGGCGGCAACATGATTGAAGACGTCACCTTCGAGCAGACGCGCTATCACCCCGCACCCAATAAGTTTGAAGCAGGTACCGGCAATATCGCCGATGCAGTGGGCTTGGGAGCTGCGATTGATTACGTGCAGAAAATTGGCATAGACAACATCAACCACTATGAACACGAGCTACTGGTGTATGCGATGGAGGAGCTCAGAACCGTACCCGGATTGCGCCTGATCGGTACCGCGCCGGACAAAACCAGCGTGCTGTCGTTCGTACTGGCCGGTTACCAGACTACGGAAGTCGGTGAGGCTCTCAATCGCGAAGGGATTGCGGTGCGTACCGGTCATCACTGCGCACAGCCCATCCTGCGTCGCTTCGGACTGGAAGCCACCGTGCGTCCGTCACTGGCGTTCTACAACACGCATGATGAAATTGATCGTCTTGTGGGTGTGGTGAGGCAGTTGGTACGCAGGTAGAAATAGCAGGCGTAACTTGTTAGTTGAAATCCCCGCCCGACGAAAGTCCGGCGGTATTTTTTGGTATGGTGGGCAAAAAAAGGGCACCCGTTGCGGGTGCCCTAAGATGTCACAGGGAGGAGAGACATATGAAAGGCGTTAAACTTCCATGGCTGCATCATAAGGAAAATTTATCACCCCGCGAAGCAATTCTTTCTGCAAAGCATAGCAAAAAAACAGCTATGTTCCGTTTTGCTGGCAGATCATCTGACAGATCAATCACCTGGCATCACGACCTTGTTACTGTTGACTTTTGGAATAAGCTAATCGCTATTTTTCATTTAGGAATATGGCCTGGTGCCTTTATTATGCTGGGCATAAGCAACGGGCAGAATGTCTATTGCACTTGTCAAAACAAGGAATAATTAAATGAAATTTCTGAAGAAATCCCTGCTGCTGGGTCTGCTCGCCGCACTGTCAAATACAGCATGGTCCGCCGATGTAAGTATTTTGAACGCTTCTTATGACGTGTCGCGCGAGTTCTACAAGAGTTATAACCCGACATTCGTCAAATACTGGAAGCAAAAAACCGGCGACAATCTGACCATCAACCAGTCACATGGCGGTTCGAGTAAGCAGGCGCGCGCCGTGGTGGACGGCTTGGATGCCGATGTGGTGACCATGAATCAGTCCATTGATGTGGATGTGCTGGCTGACAAGCAACTGATACCCGCCAATTGGGCTGAACGTCTGCCTAATGGCAGCGCCCCGTTTAGCTCGACTTCGGTGTTTCTGGTACGCAAAGGCAACCCGAAAGGCATCAAGACTTGGGCTGATCTGGCTAAAACGGGCATTTCTGCGATTATTGCCAATCCAAAAACCTCAGGGAATGGCCGTTATGCATATCTCGCTGCTTGGGGTTCGGTGATTAAGCAGGGCGGCAAACCCGGAGAGGCGCGGGAACTGGTGAGTAAAATTTTTGCCAATGTCCCGGTGCTGGAAACCGGCGGACGCGGTGCGACCACGACTTTTGTGCAGCGTGAAATCGGCGATGTGCTGGTGACCTTCGAAAATGAAGTCGGTTTGATCAAGCAGGAATACGGCGCAGACAAGTTTGATTTGGTCTATCCGCCTATCAGTATCGTGGCTGATTTGCCGGTGAGCATCGTAGATAAGGTGGTGGATAAACACGGCACACGTAAAGTCGCCGAGGCATATTTGCAACAGCTTTATACGCCGGAAGCACAGGAAATCGCCGCGCAATTCGAACTGCGTCCACGCGACGTAAAGATTGCCAAAAAATATGCCAGCACCTTGCCTCCGCTGAAATTATTTACCGTCGCTGAGGTGTTCGGTAGCTTGAAACAGGCGCAGGTTGAACACTTCAAGGACGGCGGTGTGTTCGATCAGTTCTATTCCAAAAAGTAATTATTATGACCGCACTTCATCATTTGAATGCCTTGCAAAAGGAGCCGCTTGAGTTGGCGCGCTTTTCGGGCGTTCATTTGATTCAAGGTTACTTGCCAGGACGTCCTGCTGCGGCTGCAACGTGGGATACACCCTTGCTTGAAGCTGCCTGATTCAGCTACACAATTCCTCGCTTATTCATTTTTCTGCTAAGCAAAGCAGAAATTATGATTTTTCATGTGCGTTTGCTGGCGATAGACTGCATGCCTGATTCGATTTAAGGAGTTTTTTATGGCGCAATTGGCCGCAAGCTCGAAACGCGTCACCACGCGTTTTCGTGCGCATAGCGTGTTGCCAGGCTTCAATCTGGCCTTGGGTTTCACGCTGTTATATCTTTCGCTGATCGTGCTGGTGCCGTTGTCCGCGCTGTTTTTCAAGACGGCAACACTGGGCTGGGGCGGGTTTTTTGATGTGCTCACCAATGACCGCGTGCTGTCATCCTTGCGCGTGACCTTTCTAGCGTCCCTTGCGGCGGCGGTGATTAACGCCTTTTTCGGCTTGATCGTCGCCTGGGTGTTGGTGCGCTATACGTTTCCAGGTAAACGCATCGTCGATGCCTTAGTCGATTTACCGTTCGCGCTGCCGACTGCCGTTGCCGGAATTACGCTGGCGACGCTGTACGCGCCGCACGGTTGGATCGGTCAATATTTTGCCGCGCAAGGCATTAAGGTCGCTTACACACCGCTGGGTATCGTGGTCGCACTGACGTTTATCGGTCTGCCCTTTGTGGTTCGTACCGTACAACCCGTGCTGGAAGATGTGGAAGCGGGCGTTGAAGAAGCCGCTGCCAGCTTGGGTGCGGGACGCTGGGATGTGTTTCGCCGGGTGATTTTTCCGGCGATTTTTCCGGCGCTACTGACTGGCTTTTCACTGGCGTTTGCTCGTGCCATCGGCGAATACGGCTCGGTCATTTTCATCGCAGGCAATATGCCTTACATCTCTGAAATCTCGCCGCTGCTGATTGTTGCCAAACTGGAGCAATACGACTATGCCGGGGCAACCGCGATTGCTGTAATTATGTTATTGATTTCATTTGCTTTATTGCTAGGTGTTAATGCCTTGCAATGGTGGACGAGTCGCAGAGGAGTTCGATAATGGCTATCACGACAAGAATCGCAACGCATGAATCGAAAGCGGTGACGCTGTTATTCATCGGCGTGGCGCTCACCTATCTGCTTCTGTTTCTGGGCTTGCCGTTGTTTGCGGTGTTTTATCAGGCATTCAGCAAAGGCTGGGATTTGTACTGGGTGGCGTTGCAAGAACCGGATGCGTGGTCAGCAATCAAGTTGACGTTTATCGCTGCCGGAATTGCCGTGCCATGCAATCTGGTGTTCGGTATTGCCGCCGCCTGGGCGATTGCCAAGTTTGAATTCAAGGGTAAGAGTCTGTTGATTACCTTGATTGATTTGCCATTTGCGGTGAGTCCGGTGGTGTCCGGTCTGGTGTATGTGCTGTTATTTGGCGCACAAGGCTGGTTCGGTGAGTGGTTGCAAGCGCACGACATCAAACTGTTGTTTGCGGTGCCGGGTATTGTGCTGGCAACTATTTTCGTGACCTTTCCATTCATCGCTCGTGAGCTGATTCCGCTGATGCAGGCACAAGGGAAAGAGGAAGAAGAGGCGGCGGTATCGTTGGGCGCATCCGGCTGGCAAACCTTCTGGCGCGTGACCTTGCCGAATATCAAGTGGGGTCTGATGTATGGCGTGATTTTGTGTAACGCGCGTGCCATGGGCGAATTTGGCGCGGTGTCAGTGGTCTCCGGTCACATCCGTGGGATGACCAACACCATGCCCTTGCATGTCGAAATTCTCTACAACGAATACAACTTTGTCGCCGCCTTTGCGGTGGCATCCCTGCTGGCGTTGCTGGCGGTCGTCACACTGGCAGTCAAGTCGCTGGTCGAATGGCAGGCAAAACGTAGCGGCGAACCTTTGCATGGAGCGTAATGATGAGCATCACAATTGAAAATATCAACAAGCATTTCGGCGCTTACAAGGCGCTGGATAACATCAATCTGGAAGTCAATAGTGGCGAATTGATCGCGCTGTTGGGGCCGTCGGGTTGTGGTAAAACGTCTTTGCTGCGCATTATCGGCGGACTGGAATTAGCGGATTCGGGCAAATTGCTATTTCACGGCGAAGATGTCGAAGCGCGCGATGCAAGAGAGCGCAATGTCGGTTTCGTGTTTCAGCATTACGCCTTATTTCGCCATATGACCGTATTTGAAAACGTCGCCTTCGGCCTGCGCGTCAAGCCCAAAAAAGAACGCCATCACGAGGCGGAAATTCAACGCCGGGTGCATGAATTGCTGAATCTGGTACAACTGGATTGGCTCGCGGATCGTTATCCTGCGCAGTTATCCGGCGGACAACGTCAGCGTATTGCCTTGGCTCGGGCGCTGGCGGTTGAACCCAAAATCCTGTTGCTGGATGAGCCGTTCGGTGCGCTGGATGCGCAAGTGCGCAAAGAATTACGTCGCTGGTTGCGTCGTCTGCATGACGAATTGCACATCACCAGTATTTTTGTAACACACGATCAGGAAGAAGCGCTGGAAGTGGCCGACCGTGTAGTGGTCATGAATAAGGGCAAAATCGAACAAGTTGGCACGCCGGATGAAGTGTATGCCGCGCCCGCCTCGCCGTTTGTCTATCAGTTCATCGGCAATGTAAATCTATTTCACAGCCGCGATCACGCGCCGTGGACGGAACAGCACGGCGATGCTGTGGCGTATGTGCGTCCACACGACATTGATATTAGCCGCACGCCGCAAGATGACACGGCGTTGCCGGTTGAGGTTAAACTGGTGCGCGCCATTGGTTCGATTGTGCGTATTGAAGTGTCGGCGGATGACAGCAGCGAATTGATCGAAATCGAGTTAAGTCGTGAGCGCTTCGATACAGCTCCGCTGGTCTGTGGCGACCGTGTCTTTATTCGCCCGCGCCAGTTCCGTGTGTTTGAAACAGGAGATGCAAATGAACTTTCAGCAGCTTAGGATTATCCGCGAGGCGGTGCGCTGCAACTACAATCTCACGGAGGTAGGTAGCGCGCTGTTTACCTCGCAGTCCGGCGTATCCAAGCACATCAAGGATCTGGAAGATGAATTGGGCGTAGAGTTGTTCGTGCGCAAAGGAAAACGCCTGTTGGATTTGACGGAGCCTGGACGCGAATTGCTACAAATCGTCGAGCGGATTTTACTGGATGCCAACAACATCAAGAATATGGTCGAGCAATACAGCCAGCGTGACGAAGGTCAGTTGACGGTGGTCGCGACCCACACTCAGGCGCGCTATGCCTTGCCCAAGGTGATTACCGACTTCAAGAAAACGTACCCGAGGGTGCATCTGAAATTACATCAGGCCAGTCCGAATGAAATTGTCGCCATGTTACTCTCCGGCGAAGCAGATATCGGTATGGCAACTGAGGCGCTGGCGGATGTCACTAAGCTGGATTCCTTCCCTTTTTACACCTGGCATCACGCAGTCATTGTGCCTGCCGGACATCCGCTGGAGCAGGTGAAACCGCTGACGTTGCAAGCATTGGCCGAATACCCCATTGTTACCTATCACGAAGGGCTAACCGGGCGCGCCAGGATTGATCAGGCCTTTTTGGATGCCGGGGTCACGCCGGATATTTCCATGTCGGCCCTCGATTCAGACGTGATTAAAACCTATGTGGAACTGGGTTTAGGCATCGGCATTATCGCGTCTATGGCATTCAACCCAGCCAAAGATTCCGATCTGCGCCTGTTGCAATGTGAGCATCTGTTCGGCGCAAACACCACTTATATTGCCTTGCGTCGCGGTCACTATTTGCGCAGCTTTGCTTATCGCTTCATCGAACTGTGTTCACCTAAACTGAATGAGGCGGTCATTCGTGCAGGGATCCTGCCGCAATCAGTAAATTGAGTATGATTATCGGATGACAAGCCCATGGCTAGCGATCCGATCCTGAATCATCCGCAGTACGTTAGCAGACGGTCAGGTCGATTTTGTTCTGCTCGGTGAGCAGCGTTACGGGTAAGGTGTTCCAGCCCAGGGTACTGGAGTTTCGTTATATAAAAACGGCTGAGTATATAGCCTTTCCTGATGTTGGTCCGCCTGAGTTTTAAATTTAGAATTGCTGTCTGAATACGGTACGGATTACATCACACAACATGCCATGTATAATTCAAGCGATACACCCGCCAATCCGTTCAATGATGGATATTTTGGCGGATTTTTTCATTCGCTGCTTGAAAATATCACCCAATTTTATGTTTAGCCACTGGGCGGCTGACCATCACTATCCTGAATGGAAATCATGCGCTTATTACATACGTCGGACTGGCACTTGGGTCAGACATTGCATCGTTTTGAACGCAGCTACGAGCATCAGTGCTTTCTAAGTTGGTTATTGAATACACTGGTGTCTGAAGAAATTGACGGACTGCTGATCGCGGGTGACATTTTCGACAATGCGAATCCTTCTGCTTCATCGCACAAACAGTTTTACCAATTCTTACAGCAAGCCAAAATTCGTGTACCCCGCCTACAGATCGTCATTATCGCGGGCAATCACGATTCCGCCGCCAGGCTTGAGGCGGTAGAGCCACTTTTGTCGGCCATGGATATTACGGTAACAGGTCATATCGTGCGTACAGAAGGGTTTCAAATTGATATTGACAAGTTGCTGGTCCCCCTAAAAAACAGCACCGGAGAGATTGCGGCCTGGTGTCTGGCAATACCGTTCCTGCGTCCGGGTGACGTGCCTCGTAGCGATAGCGGGGGCGATGCCTATATGGAAGGCATAACCTTGCTCTACCAGCAGGCTTTTGAGTGTGCGCTATCGCGCCGCCAGTCCGGACAGGCTATTGTCGCGATGGGGCATTGTCATATGGTGGGCGGTGAGGTGTCAGCTGATTCCGAGCGGCGCATTGTAATAGGCGGTGCTGAAGCGCTCTCAGCCAGTGTGTTTGATCCGATTATCGCCTATGCCGCGCTAGGCCATCTGCATTTGGCGCAAAGGGTGGGACGACAAGAGCATTTACGTTACAGCGGTAGTCCTTTGCCAATGTCGTTTGCCGAAATTGATTATCGCCATCAAGTCTTGTGTGTTGAACTGGCGGGTGAGTCATTGCTAAGTGTGACTGAAGTCGTTATTCCACGTGCGGTTGAATTATTGCGCATCCCGAAACAGGCAGCACCTGTCGATGAGGTGTTAGCGCAACTGCTAATGCTTGATTTGCCTTTAACGGATGTGTGTAGACATCCTTATCTTGAAGTGCGGGTGAAACTGGATAAACCGGAACCCGGATTGAGAGCGCGCATTGAGGCGGCCCTGGATGGAAAGCCGGTTCGCCTGACCAGGATAGAAACCAGTCTTTGCGAAAAAGCCAGTGATAAGGTTGCCGCTATGTCACTGGATGATCTGAATCGTTTGCGTCCTGATGATATTTTTAAAAGGTTATACGAGAGTCGATATGGTACACAAGTGCCCGATGCGCAATTGGCAGCCTTTGAAGAATTGTTTTTAGAGTCTGATCTAATATCATGAAAATACTGGCGATTCGAGGTAAGAATCTGGCTTCGCTTGCAGGCGAATTCGACATTCCGTTTATGGTGGAGCCTTTAGCCTCAGCGGGGCTATTTGCGATTAGCGGACCGACTGGAGCGGGAAAAAGTACCCTGCTCGATGCATTGTGCCTGGCGTTGTACGACGATACCCCTCGCTTGTTGAAAGCGGGAAGCAGCAAGCTGCCGGACGTGGCTGGGGAAATGGTGACCCCGGGCGACACCCGAACCTTGCTTAGGCGCGGCGCAACGGAAGGCTACTCTGAAGTCGATTTTGTCGGAAATGATGGCAATGCTTATCGCGCCCGTTGGAGCGTGCGTCGTTCGCGTGCCAAAGCAGACGGCAAACTCCAGTCGCTTGAGATGACCCTGAAGCAGTTGCCCGGTTTGCAGGCGATAGGGGGAACGAACAAAGAGGTTAAGGCTGAACTTGTTCAGCGTATCGGGCTGTCATTTGAACAGTTCACCCGATCGGTATTGTTGGCGCAGAATGAATTTTCGACTTTTTTACGGGCGGATGACAATGAGCGCGGTGAATTGCTCGAAACGCTGACAGGCATTACCGTTTACACCGAAATTTCAAGGCGTGCATTTGAAAGAGCCAAGGTAGAACTGGCGATACTGGAACGCTGGAAAGATCGCCTGGCTGATCAAAAGCCATTAAGTTCCGATGAGCGAATCGCTTTGGAAGCGCAAGGCTGTCAGGCAAACGATGCCCTGGCGCAACTTGAATTGCAAAAGAGCCGGTTTGCATCACAGTTACGCTGGCATGAGAGTCTGGAAAAAGCGCGTTTGGGTGTGGAGCAGGCTCAATGCGAACTCGAACGCAATCGTGTTGAATATCGGGAGGCCGCGCCGCGAAGAATGGACTTCGAACGTATTGAAGCCGTGCAATCTGCACGCAGCCATGTGTTCGAATGTGATCGACTGGGGCTTGAAATTGCTAAAGTCCGGCAAGTGATCGTTGAGGTGGAAACCGTTCTTTTGGATAAGGAGTGCGCATCGATATTGGCACAAACCGGGCAGCAGAACGCAATGCAGGCTTTGCGGGTCGCCGAGCAACATGGCTCGGAAGCTGGCGCTGATCTTAGTCACGCCAAGGCGCTTGATACGCAGCTTGAAATGTTATTGCCGCTGCATCTGGCGGCAGAAACGACGATGCTTGACTTAAAAATTTTTATTGATAATACGATTCAATTTATTGAACATAATAATAAAAATATAAATTTATTGTCAAGTGTGCAACAAGAAACGTTACAGTGGATCAATGAGCATGCGCATCTTGAACTGCTCGCAATCAGTTGGTCACGTTGGGATATGTTGTTGAATCAAGCTGCAAAACTGGTTAAGGAACAGGCGCTTCAGTCAACTGATTTGAGTGCCGCTCAGCAATATGAGGCAAAAATCAACGCAGCGTGTGATGAGGCGCAACAGCATTTAAAGTTTGCCGCAGCGTCGGTGATGCTGGCTGAAACGGAACTTGCTGTTACGCAAAAAAAACGGCTAGCTTTTGATGTTCCAGCGAGGCAGGCACGCAGGCTATTTCTTGAAGCTAGGCGAGAGCGGATTACCAGTGCAGAATGGCAATGGCGAGAATGGGTGAGTAACGTGTTAGCACAGCAAAGTTTGAATGTTGAAGCTGATACGCTCCACGAGGTGATTTGCCAGTCGGAATTGGCACTCAGTGTGCTGGATGGCGAACTTCCACTTGCCACTACGGCACTTTTGCAGGCTGAACGTTCGCTTAAAATTGCCGAGGCTGCCTGCGGTGTAAGTGTCGCGCGTTTACGAGAATCATTAATTGATGGTGAACCGTGTTCTGTTTGCGGGGCGAAAGCGCATCCTTATCGTAGTGAAAATCCGCAATTACACGCCGTATTACAAAAATTGCAGACTGAAGTTGAGCAGGGTCGTAAACAAGTTCAGCAATATCGACAGCAGCAAATGATATATCAGACCCGGATGGCTGAAGGCTCTCGTCGTATGGAAATAATTGCAGGGCAAACTTTACAACTCACGGCGGCGATACAAGATAACCGGCTGACGATACTGACTGATGAGCTGAATGAGATTGCACTGGATGACAGAGCGGCCTGGTTTCATGAACAACAGCAACAGTTAATTGCGCAATTCAAAGTGATTGCTGAAGAGGAGGGCGATGAGAGGAAGTCGCAGGCGGATCGGGATCAAGCGCAAAGTGTTTACGACCAAGTACTAAAACAACATACAGCCAGTCAGGTAATTGCGACGGCGGGGCAGGAAAACTTAATCCGTGCGCGCGCACAGTTATCTTCGTTAGTGGATAAATGTGCTGATACGCTTGTCCGGTTGGATAATACACTGATTGAACTGGGTAGCGCATTTGATAATCAGGATTGGATATCCGAATGGCGCGCTCATCCGGATGTCTTTTATACCCACTATAAAAACAAGGTTGAGCAGTGGAATGCAAAAAACCTGGCGCGGCAGGATCAGCAGGTAAAAATCAGTAAAGCGCAAGCTGAGCTCACCGTGTTGCAGGAGCGATTGGTGAGTGGTAAATCAGAGTTGAGCCGGGCGCAAGCGGCATATACACTGAGTCTGACTGAGATTGAAAAGCGCCAGTCCGCGCGTGCCGCCTTGTTCGCTGGTCGCCCCGTCAGTGTGGTGCAGGCAGAACTGGAGGAGAAAATTGCAACTGCAAAATCTGTATTGGCAGCGCAAACCGAGACTCTGCAATGTTGTGTTCAGGCTAAGACACATAGTCAAGTGGCACTTGATCAGATTGGGATTCAGTTTGAAAAACTCATCCTGGATATGCAAACTGCCGATGCGTTACTGTCTGAATGGATTATACGTTTCAACCTGTTAAATCCACATAATTTACTCGATACGGCAATGTTGCGGGGGTTGCTAATCCGTACACCGGATTGGATAAGTGACGAGAGAAAGTCTCTTCAGATTATTGATTTAAAAATGAAAAGTTCAGATGTGGTTCTGCATGAACGTCAAGAGCAGTATGATTTTATCCTGCAAAATTCAACTACGCATGAAGCTGTAGAAGTAATACAGCAGTCGTTAAATATGATAGAAATTGAACGGCAGCGAGCACAATCCACCGCGACATCGTTGCAACTGTCCATCAGTCAGGATAGGGTGCGGCGAGAGCAGTCGGCGGTAATCTTAAAAGAGTATGAAGCGCAGGAGTCGAACTGGCGAGTCTGGGCGCAATTATCCGAACTGATTGGTTCTGCCGATGGGAAAAAATTTCGCAATTATGCGCAACAATTCACGCTGGACGTGCTAACAGGCTATGCGAACCGGCATCTTGAAGAACTCTCCCGACGTTATCGACTAGAGCGTGTTGCGGATACACTGGCTCTGATGGTCGTCGATCAGGATATGGGGGACGAGTTGCGTTCCGTGCATACACTCTCGGGCGGCGAATCATTTTTGGTCTCGCTGGCGCTGGCATTAGGGTTGGCCTCACTGTCATCAAACCGGGTGCGTGTTGAATCGCTTTTTATTGATGAAGGCTTTGGTAGTCTCGACCCGGAAACCTTGTCTGTTGCGATGGATGCCCTGGATGGCTTGCAGGCGATGGGACGTAAGGTGGGCGTCATCTCGCATGTGCAGGAAATGACCGAACGTATCGCCACTAAAATTCTGGTCAAACGACAGGCGGGTGGCAGGAGTTACGTTGAGATCATTTGATTACGCGATGATGTGAGAATTTTTCGCCGTGTTAAATTTCATTTTTGAAAATTGTAAAAAGTTTAAAAAGGCAGATAATCGGTGCAAATAGTCCTAAAGCCCAAGCTGCCGGTATCAGTACAGTGTCACCAATGTGAAAATATTTCTGACGCGAAGAACACAAATTCAGGAGCGATTTTTCGCGAACTTCGCGGCTTCGTGTGAGATGGATTTGGGTTGTCGTGTCTTCAAACTTGATAAGGAAAGAGCCAAATTCTTCATGTGTTTAACGATGTTACCATGCAAAATAAGCGATAACTCATGATGTCCGAGGTGATATTTCAACCCGTTATTGTTTGTGCCAGTCTGAACGGTGAGCCTATTCAGCTTATGCCGCAGGATTTGTATATTCCGCCGGATGCACTGGAGTTGGTGCTTGATACTTTTTCCGGTCCGCTGGATCTTTTGTTATATCTGATTCGTAAGCATAATCTGGATGTTCTGGATATTCCGATGGCCGAATTGACTCGGCAATATTTGTCTTATATTGAATTGTTGCAGCAGCATAAGCTGGCGTTGGCGGCGGAATACCTGCTGATGGCTGCCGTGTTGATCGAGATTAAATCTCGTTTGTTATTACCTAGGCCTGTCCGGATCACTGAGGATCAAGAGGAAGATCCGCGTGCTGAACTCATGCGACGTTTGCATGAATATGAGTTAATGAAACGGACGGCTCAAAAACTTAATGAGCTGCCGCTGGCGGGGCGGGATTTTGAGGTCATTCAAGTGTTAATTGACCGTGCTGTTGCAGAACCGTTACCTCAACTTGGATTGCTTGATTTAAAGCAGGCATGGATAGGCTTGCTGGCGCGTGCCAGGATAAACACATCGCACGTCGTGTATCAGGAACAGCTATCGGTACGCGAGCAAATGGCGCATATTCTGCGCTGTTTAAGGATAGGGGAATTTGTTTCCTTTGATCTGCTTTTTGATTTAAACGAGGGCAGGGCTAAAATGATCGTCACTTTCATCGCAATACTGGAGCTGGCAAAGGAATATTTAATAGAAATTCAACAAGATGTAGAATTTGGAGGGGTTTATGTCAAACGAAGCTCATCTTTTGATGAGCGTCCCTGAGCCAAAAACAATCGTGGAAACGGCTTTGCTTACCGCAAGTGAGCCGCTGAGTTTGAATACGCTCAAATTATTATTTGAGTTTCCGATCGCACAATCTCAATTATGCTTGCTGCTTGATGAAATAAAATGTGATTGGCAAGGACGGGGGATTACACTCACACAAGTGGCGCAGGGTTGGCGTTTTCAAACCAGGCCAGAAATGCAGGTTTATCTGGATAGATTAAGTCCGCAAAAACCACCACGCTATTCGCGTGCTGTCATGGAAACGCTGGCGATTATTGCTTATCATCAACCTGTAACACGGGGAGATATTGAAGAAATTCGCGGCGTCGCAGTCGCATCGGCCATTTTAAAAACGCTGGAAGCACGCGACTGGATTGAGATAGTTGGCAGTCGGGATGTGCCTGGACGTCCGGATTTATTTGCCACGACAGCTCAACTATTGAATGACTTGAATCTTACCAGTCTCAAAGAACTACCCGGTTTGCAAAGCGAGATGGAAACATTATAATTTCCCTGAAAAATCATAATACAGAGGATTAGTCTCCTCTGAAGCAGGATAAATGTACAAATAAAAGAGCCCGTATCCTATCCTTACGTTATTATTTTTGAATTGGAGGGCGACATTCCTGCGAATAACGTTTAAATCGGCTAGAATTCGCCCTTTGCAAACTACCGCCTGACAATTTCACAGACTTTTATTGTGGTGAAGTGCGGTTTCTATTTGGAATTCCATGCAGCTAATCCGAAATTTTTCAATTATCGCCCACATTGATCACGGCAAATCTACGCTGGCTGATCGCATTATTCATCTTTGCGGCGGTTTGTCCGATCGTGAAATGGATGCGCAAGTCCTTGATTCTATGGATATTGAGCGCGAACGCGGGATCACCATTAAAGCGCAAACGGCCGCGTTAAGTTATAAAGCCCGTGACGGCAAGATATATAACTTGAACTTAATTGATACGCCGGGTCACGTGGATTTTTCTTACGAGGTATCGCGTTCACTGTCTGCCTGTGAAGGGGCACTGCTGGTGGTCGATGCCTCGCAAGGCGTTGAAGCGCAGACGGTTGCCAATTGTTATACCGCCCTCGATTTAGGTGTCGAAGTCGTGCCGGTACTGAACAAGATTGATTTACCCTCGGCGGATCCTGATAACGCGATTGAGGAAATCGAAGAAGTGATCGGTATCGAAGCGCATGATGCAGTGCACTGCTCTGCCAAAACCGGTGTGGGTGTGGAAGATGTGCTTGAATCCCTGATTATCAAGGTGCCGCCACCTAAAGGGGATGTAAATGCGCCATTGCAGGCATTGATAGTCGACTCCTGGTTTGATAACTATGTTGGTGTCGTTATGCTCGTCCGGGTGATGAATGGTACATTAAAACCCAAGGAAAAAATCCTGTTTATGGCTACGGGTGCAAATCATTTGACGGAGCATATCGGGGTGTTTACACCTAAATCACAACCCCGCGAGTCTTTAAGTGCCGGGCAGGTAGGGTTTGTTATTGCGGGAATTAAAGAATTAAAATCAGCGCGTGTGGGTGATACCATTACGCATCAGGCAAGACCGGCTACTGCCGCCTTACCGGGTTTTAAAGAAGTTCAGTCTCAGGTTTTTTCAGGATTGTTTCCCGTAGAATCCAATCAGTATGAAGCGCTGCGTGATTCTTTAGAAAAATTAAAATTAAATGATGCAGCCTTGCAGTATGAACCGGAAGTTTCACAGGCCTTAGGTTTTGGTTTTCGCTGTGGATTTTTAGGCTTGTTGCATATGGAAATCGTGCAGGAACGGTTGGAGCGCGAGTTCGATATGGACTTGATTACGACCGCTCCGACAGTAATATATGAAGTGGCACTGCGTGATGGCACGGTGTTGATCGTGGATAATCCATCAAAAATGCCGGATCCTTCGAAAATAGAACAAATTCGTGAGCCTATCGTCACGGTGAATTTGTATATGCCGAATGAGTATGTCGGTGCGGTGATTACCTTGTGCACCCACAAACGCGGGCAGCAAATCAACATCAGTTACCATGGTAAGCAGGTGAAACTGGTGTACGAAATGCCGATGGCAGAGATCGTAATGGATTTTTTCGACAGGTTAAAATCGGTATCGCGCGGTTATGCTTCAATGGACTACGAGTTCAAGGAATATCGTGCGGCAGATGTCGTTAAAGTGGATATGCTGATCAATGGCGAAAAAGTCGATGCGCTGGCGATTATTGTGCATCGTGCCAATAGTCAGTATCGCGGACGTGAAGTGGCCGCCAAGATGCGCGAACTGATTCCGCGTCAGATGTACGACGTGGCGATTCAGGCGACGATTGGCTCGAATATTATCGCGCGTGAAAATGTCAAAGCGATGCGTAAAAACGTGTTGGCCAAATGTTATGGCGGGGATATTTCACGGAAAAAGAAATTGCTGGAAAAACAAAAAGCCGGTAAAAAACGTATGAAGCAGGTAGGGAATGTGGAAATTCCACAGGAAGCCTTCCTGGCAATTTTGCGTGTAGACGATTAATTTTAAAATAACATTGAAAATTGCCGGTCGCATAGGGATGGTGGTTTTTTGTGGTATCAGGGAATAAAAATGGATTTTGCTTTGATTATGTTTGTGCTGCTACTGGTGTCTGGTAGCATTTGGTTGCTGGATCGTTATGCCCTGGCGGCTAAGCGCAGTGGGGGGGCGAGTGAACCGTGGTGGGTGGAATACGCAAAGAGTTTTTTTCCTGTCATTTTAATCGTGTTTTGCATACGTTCTTTTATTGCAGAGCCTTTTAAGATTCCTTCCGGCTCCATGATACCTACCTTGCAGGTGGGGGATTTTATTTTAGTTAATAAATTCACTTATGGTATTCGTCTGCCTATTATTAACAAAAAGATTATTTCGCTAAAAAATCCTGCGCGCGGGGATGTTATGGTTTTTCATTACCCGGAAAATCCTTCAGTAGACTATATCAAACGTGTGGTGGGATTGCCGGGTGATGTAATTGAATATAGAGAAAAACATCTTACTATCAATGGTGTGGAGCAGATTCAAGTTGCAGATGGTGATTATAACTATGTCGAGAGCGCCTTAAATTTCGTTCACACCGAGCGTCGCATTGAAACACTGGGCGAACGCAATCATCTGTTGTTGGTTAATCCGGATATGCCCAATGTACATTTAGGTTCTGTGAGTAATTTCAAAGGGAGTGAAAATTGTACTTATACGGATGAGTCTGTGCGTTGTACTGTGCCTTTGGATAACTATTTTATGATGGGTGATAATCGGGATAACAGTCGTGATAGTCGCTATTGGGGATTTGTGCCAGACCATCAGATCGTAGGTCATGCTTTTTTAGTCTGGATGAATTTCTCTGATCTAAAAAGAATCGGTTTGCTTTTTTAAGAATGAGTGCTATGAAGAGTGTAAATAAGCATCCGCAACGTGGCTTAGGCTTAGTTGGTTTTATTCTGGGGGCACTGATACTGACGATAAGCAGTATCGCTGGATTAAAACTCGTTCCCCCTTATGTACAATGCAATGATGTGCAGGGATTGTTTGTACAAATTGCCAATAATCCCACTTTGAGTAAAGCCCCCGATCGTGAGCTTAAAGCAGAGTATAGCCGGCTTGCTAAGATCAATGATACAACGGCTATCAATGCGGACGACATCGTTATCGAGAAAGAGGATGGACACCTTATTTTAAGCGCCCGTTATGCCGTTAAAGTGCCACTAGTTAAAAATGTGAGTTTCTATATTGATTTCAACCCAAGCAGTGCGACAAACTAAAAGTAGTAGTGAGTTGTGTCATAAGCTGGGTTATGTATTCATACAGCCAGCCTTATTGCAGCGTGCATTGACACATCGCAGTTATGCCCCCGATCATTATGAGCGACTTGAGTTTTTAGGTGATAGTGTACTGGGATGTGTGATTACCAAATATCTGTACAGTACCTACTGCGAC
The DNA here is from genome assembly GCA_903861075.1 of uncultured Nitrosomonadales bacterium. GTDB lineage: Bacteria > Pseudomonadota > Gammaproteobacteria > Burkholderiales > Gallionellaceae > Gallionella. The sequence continues at coordinate 21,527 of CAIOSY010000153.1, read as the reverse complement.
TTAAGCGAGGGAGATTTATCCCGGTTGCGTTCCAACCTGGTCAAGGAATCGACGCTGGTTTTGTTTGCGCAACAACTCAATCTGGGCAGTATTTTAAAATTGGGAGAAGGGGAACTCAAAGGCGCAGGTTTTCGTCGCCCCTCTATCCTTGCTGATGCTGTCGAAGCATTATTCGGTGCAGTATTTTTGGATGGCGGATATTTAGCCGCTGAAAAAGTCATTCTTGGTTTATTTGTACCTTATCTTGCCAAAGTAGATATGAGTACGCTGGGTAAGGACGCTAAAACCCTGTTACAAGAGTATCTTCAAGGTCGTCGTTTGGCACTTCCCTGCTATGTTGTGATTGATACTCTGGGTGTGGCGCACGAACAATCGTTTCAGGTGGAATGCAGCATACCGGCACTTAAAATAAGCACGCGGGGTTCAGGTACCAGTCGCCGCAATGCCGAACAACACGCCGCACTAGCGGCTTATCAAATAATTGGAAAAAAAAATGACTGAAGATTTATCAGCAGAAGATACAAGCTTAGAGGATGGTCATGCAGAAGATCATTATGACGGTACTTTTCGTAGTGGTTATATTGCCATTGTTGGTCGTCCCAATGTAGGGAAATCAACGCTGCTCAATCATCTGATCGGTCAAAAAATCAGTATTACTTCCCGTAAGGCACAAACGACGCGCCACCGTATTAACGGAATATACTCTGACGATCATTCCCAATTTGTTTTTGTTGATACGCCTGGTTTTCAGATGAAGCATCTTAACGCCTTGAATCGCGGCATGAATCGCGTGGTAACCACGAGTCTGCGGGATGTTCAGGTCGTCTTGTACGTGCTCGAAGCCATGCGTTATGATGAGCGGGATCAGGAAGTGCTCAAGCTACTGCCGGATAATCTTCCTGTATTGTTAGTCATCAATAAAATTGATGAAATTGCCGATAAGGGGCAGCTTTTTGATTTTGCCGAGCGTGTTGCAAAGGATTTTAAATTTGCTGACATTGTGCCGGTTAGTGCGAAATTTGGTAAAAAAATTGAGGAGTTACGTGTCACATTGCGTAGTTTCTTACCTGAAGGCGAGCTAATTTATGATCCTGATGAGGTGACCGACCGCAGTGAGCGTTTCTTAGCATCGGAAATTTTACGCGAAAAAGTCTTCCGTTTTACAGGTGAAGAATTACCCTATTCGGTGAGTGTGGTAATTGAAAAGTTTGAAATGGACAAGAAGTTGCGTCGTATTAGTGCTGCAATTCTGGTTGATAAGGAAGCGCATAAAGCTATGTTGCTGGGTAAAAAGGGCGAGAAAATCAAAGAAATTGCAACTCAGGCGCGGCTGGATATGGAAAAGCTATTTGACGGGAAAGTATTTCTTGAAGTGTTTATTAAAGTACGCAGTGGCTGGGCTGATGATGCGCGTATGTTGCAAACGTTAGGTTACGAATAAAAACGGTTTGACGTTTTAAGTTGGCGGAAGCTCAATAATATGACATCAAACAGTCGGCAGCACAGGTATCAGGATGAACGGGCTTTTGTTTTACACAGTTATCCGTTTCGTGAAACCAGTCTTCTGTTAGATGTTTTTAGTCGTGAACACGGTAGAGTGGCGATGGTCGCACGGGGTGCCAGACGTCCACATTCGGTAATTCGGGGGGTGTTGAGAAGCTTTCAGCCGCTCAGTCTGTCCTGGTTTGGTAAGGGTGAGGTTAAAACCTTACATGCCGCCGAATGGCAGGGAGGGCAGCCTTATTTGCAGGGAACTGCGTTGATGTGCGGTTTTTACCTTAATGAGCTGTTGATTAATTTGTTGGCGCGCGATGATGCCCACGGGCAATTATTCGATTATTATCGTGCAACCTTATATCGTTTGGCGCATGAAACAGATCACGCTGCAACGTTGCGTTGCTTTGAAAAGCATATGTTGCAAGAGCTGGGGTATGCGCTGAAACTCGAAAAAGCGTTTGATGACACGCCTATTGAGCCTGAAGCAACGTATCGTTATCATGTGGAGTCGGGTGCGGTTCCCGATAATAGCCGTGATGGAGCAGGTTCTCTCATTTTAGGGTTATCCCTGTTGGCTATGGCGGCTGATGACTATAGCAATCCTGTCACCGCTCAGCAAAGCAAGCAGTTGATGCGGATGCTGCTCAATCATTATCTGGGTGGAAAGATATTGCATACACGCGAACTTATTAAGGATCTACAGAAATTATGATTAAACTTGGATTGAATATAGACCATGTGGCAACCCTGCGACAGGCGCGCGGTTCACGTTATCCCAACTTGGTACGTGCCGCGTTGATTTGTGAAGAAGCGGGTGCGGATGCAATTACCCTGCATTTGCGGGAAGATAGGCGGCATATTCAAGATGCGGATGTGGATGTGTTGCGCGGCATGTTGCAAACGCGCATGAATCTGGAATGTGCCGTGACCGATGAGATGCTTGCCAATGCGTTACGCATTAAACCACATGATTTATGTCTGGTTCCGGAACGTCGGGAGGAATTGACGACGGAAGGCGGCCTGGATGTATTGCGTTACTTTGATGCCGTTAAATCCGCAGTCGAACGGTGTGCTGATGCAGGTATTCGTGTTTCCTTGTTTATTGACCCTGATGAAGCGCAAATCGATGCTGCGCATCGTGCGGGTGCGCCTGTCATCGAGTTGCATACAGGGAAATATGCAGACGCAAACAGCGTGCCTGAATATAAGTATGAGTTAGAGCGTATCCGCATTGCAGCCGCGCATGCTCATGACCAAGGATTGCAAGTGAATGCAGGTCATGGTTTACATTACCATAACGTTCAGGACATTGTTGCAATTCCCCATATCGTGGAATTGAATATAGGCCATTCGATTATCGCTGAATCCGTGTTTCTCGGATTAGAGGCCGCTGTGCGAAAAATGAAAGCCTTGTTAAGAAATGAAATATCGCCCGCGCGGCTATGACGTATGATTTTTGGTATAGGTACTGATATTGTTGAATTGGCGCGCATCGAAGCGATGTGGCAGCGTTACGGTGTAAGGCTTGCGGAACGTTTGCTGAGTAGGATTGAATTACCCGAATATCATCTTCATGCATATCCTGCTCGTTTTTTAGCTAAACGATTCGCCGCTAAGGAAGCTTTCGCCAAGGCGGTGGGTAGTGGCTTGCGTTATCCTGTTAGTCTGAGACGTATCAGTGTTGTGCATGACGGCCTGGGTAAACCGGTTTTTCAATTTGATGTAGAGTTAAGAACTTATTTGTCTTTGTTGGGTGTCTGTGGCCATCATCTTTCTATCAGCGATGAGCGAAATACCGTCGTTGCTTTCGTTGTTCTGGAAACGCACTAAGTGTACATCGAGCGAGGCTGAAACGATCCCCGGTCGATGTTATTTTATAATAATCTGATAGTTAGGCTTTTAATGCGTCAGTCAGATATGGTTCTATAACCTGTAGCAGCATAGGGTGAATATTGGGATTGCCTGCGCAGATGTGGCCGCTATTTAAGAAGGTATCTGTTCCGGACAGGTTGCTTACCATGCCGCCGGCTTCTGTAATCAACAGCGATCCGGCTGCAATATCCCATATTTTTAAGCCTGTTTCAAAGAATCCGTCATAGCGACCTGCTGCAGTCCAAGCCAAATCGAGTGCTGCAGAACCGGGTCGACGCAGGCCGGAAGTTTGCTGCATCAATTCCTTGAAAATGCCTAAATACGCTTCCATGTGATCGAAATTGCTGTAAGGAAAACCGGTGCCTATCAATGCATCAGCCATGTGCAGGCGTTTGGATACGCGCAAACGTTTGTTGTTTAGAAAAGCACCTGCGCCACGGGTTGCGGTGAATAACTCGTTCTTGGTTGGGTCATAGACAACCGCCTGAGTAATAATTCCCTTGTGTTGTAGCGCAATTGAGACGGAAAACTGTGGAATACCATGCAAAAAATTGGTCGTTCCATCAAGCGGATCAATAATCCAAACAAAATCAGAAGTGCCGTTAGCACCGCTCTCTTCTGCTAGAATCGCATGTTCCGGATAAGCTGCTCTTAACGTTTGGATGATGGATTGCTCAGCGGCGAAATCTACTTCACTGACAAAATCCGCATGAGATTTACGGGTGATGGTGAGATGATCGATCTTGTCGGTGCTGCGGTGTATCAGGTTGCCTGCGCGAAGGGCGGCCTTTACCGCGATGTTGAGCATAGGATGCATATGTACGACCTTTTTAGTGAATGACCCGAACACCACCGCATAGTCTGCTTTTTGGGTGTGAAGGTCTTCTGGTTTAATGAGCGGTTAAATCGGGCGGTATTGAAAATACTGCTGAACGCGTATTCTAATTGGAATTGAGCTTTGTATAAACAAAATCATTTAAGTAACATTCGAGTCGTGTTAAGTCATACCTCGCATCCGGGTAATATTGGAGCTGCAGCACGGGCAATGAAAGTGATGGGGTTGGGCAATTTATATCTTATCAATCCGCGTCACTTTCCAGATCCGCAAGCAACTGCGATGGCGGCAGGCGCGGATGATGTGCTCGATAGTGCGGTATTGTGCCCCTCGATCGATGTGGCATTACAAGATACTGTGCTGACGGTGGGAATGACAGCAAGAATGCGTGACATATCCAACGAAGTAATGTTGCCGCGTGTTGCGATGCCGCAGGTCTGGCTGCAGGCACAGACACAGCCCGTGGCGTTGTTGTTTGGTACTGAAATGTCAGGTTTGACCAATGAAGAGGCGAGTCGCTGTCATGTACTGGTAAATATACCGGCAAATCCTGATTTTTCATCGTTGAATCTTGCCGCCGCTGTGCAGGTGATCGCTTATGAACTGAGTGTTGCTGCAAATAATGATCTTAAACTTGAGTCGTTGGCTCAGCCTGCCGCACACCAGTTGGTTGAAGGATTTATGACTCACCTGGAAAAAACCTTGCATGAGGTTGGATTTTTTACCACGCAAAATCCTGCCCGTATGATGCAACGTCTGCGTCGGCTGTATGCGAGGGCGCGACTGGAATCTGATGAAATTAACATTTTACGGGGGATTTTGAGTGTGACAACAGAGTACAATGCCCGCCTCAAATTACGTTACCGTCAAGAAAACCAGGATATTGAAAACACCCGATGATTTTTAAGAACATTAAAGAAGACATACGCAGTGTATTTGATCGGGATCCGGCTGCGCGCACCACATTTGAAGTGCTAACTTGCTATCCTGGCTTGCATGCGCGCATTTTGCACCGTATTTCGAATGGCTTATGGCATGCTAACTTCAAATGGCTGGCGCGGTTTTTATCTTTTGTAACCCGCGGATTAACCGGTATTGAAATTCATCCCGGTGCAACCATAGGCCGGCGATTTTTTATTGATCATGGCATGGGTGTGGTCATAGGCGAAACGGCTGAAATTGGTAATGATGTTACTTTGTATCATGGTGTAACGCTCGGTGGTACGTCATGGCGACAGGGTAAGCGGCATCCGACGCTATGCGATGGGGTGGTCGTGGGGGCGGGTGCAAAAATACTGGGGCCAATTACGATAGGTGCAGGAGCCAAAGTGGGTTCCAATGCGGTGGTTGTTAAGGATGTCCCTGCGGGTGCCACGGCAGCCGGTATTCCGGCCCGGATATTGGATGAAGAAAAAAAAGCGGGTTTTAATGCTTATGGTATGGGTAATGATCAAAACGATCCGTTAACTAAAGCGATTCATGGTTTACTGGGACATAGCGTGACAGTGGATCAACGTATAGAGTTTATACTTGGCCAGCTTGAGAAGATGGGTATTCCCGTTGAAGAGGAACGGGCAACGGCAGATAAATTTGACCCTAATCATTTAAACAAAATAGTTGATTAAAAAAATCAGGTATTATATTATCTAACCGTAGCGAGTTGATGGCTGTGCAGGATGTTGAAAAATTATTTAAGGGTGATGATAGATGAGATTGACAACCAAAGGTAGGTTCGCGGTAACGGCCATGGTGGATTTGGCAATACACGGCGGACGTGGTCCCGTGACACTTGCCTCTATTAGTGAGCGCCAGAGAATTTCCCTGTCTTATCTCGAGCAATTGTTTGGCAAGTTACGTCGCAATAATCTGGTTGAAAGTGTACGCGGACCGGGTGGTGGGTATTACCTGGCAAGAATTGCGGCCAAAATTAAAATTGCTGAGATCGTAGTGGCCGTGGATGAGCCGTTGGATGCAACGAATTGTGGTGAAAAGGGTAATTGCCTCGATGGTAAACCGTGTTTGACCCATAATTTATGGATGGGGTTGAATGAAAAAATATACTCCTATCTGGACTCGGTAAATTTACAGCAGTTGGTTGAAGGGCAAGCTCAGACAGTGTCTTCTGTTGCACCGGTTATCATGACGCGGCAGATCATTAAATAGTTACTTCCCGTCATAGGCGTATTCAAAGAGAGTAGATAATGAAATTACCGATTTACATGGATTATTCTGCAACCACACCGGTTGACCCGCGAGTTGCTGAAAAAATGATTCCGTATTTGACAGAGAAATTCGGTAATCCTGCCAGTCGTTCGCATGCGTTTGGCTGGGAAGCGGATGCCGCTGTGGAATTGGCGCGTGAACAGGTGGCTGCTTTAGTTAATGCAGATCCAAAAGAAATTGTATGGACTTCGGGTGCGACAGAATCGAATAATCTGGCCATTAAGGGCGCTGCACATTTTTATCAGGGCAAGGGTCGGCACATCGTTACGATGCGCACTGAACACAAGGCGGTGATTGATACCGTACGTGAACTTGAACGTGAAGGTTTTTTAGCTACCTATCTGGATCCAAAACCAAACGGCCTGCTTGACCTGGATGTTTTTAAAGCTGCATTGCGTCCTGACACCATACTTGTTTCGATTATGCTGGTGAATAATGAGATAGGCGTAATACAGGATATTGTTGCGCTGGGTGAAATATGCCGGGAAAAAGGGATTATTTTTCATGTTGATGCGGCCCAAGCAACGGGCAAAGTTAATATTGACTTGCAACAGTTGAAAGTCGATTTGATGTCTTTTTCAGCGCATAAAACTTATGGTCCCAAGGGTATTGGCGCCTTGTATGTCAGACGTAAACCGCGTATCAGGGTCGAGGCACAGATGCATGGGGGCGGACATGAGCGTGGTATGCGATCGGGCACGTTGGCGACTCATCAGATTGTTGGGATGGGCGCCGCTTTTCATCTCGCAAAACTCGAAATGGCTGTTGAAAATGAGCGCATAAGAGGGTTGCGGGATCGCTTATATAAAGGCCTGATGGACATGGACGAGGTTCATCTTAACGGCGATATGGATCAGCGCGTACCCCATAATCTCAATCTGAGTTTTAATTTTGTGGAAGGGGAGTCGTTGATTATGGCGATTAAGGATGTGGCCGTATCCAGTGGCTCCGCCTGTACGTCAGCCAGTCTTGAACCCTCCTATGTGCTACGAGCCTTGGGGCGTAGCGATGAATTGGCGCATAGTTCAATTCGTTTTACAGTAGGGCGTTTTACCACGACAGAAGAGGTCGATTATGTCATTGCTTTGATGAAAAGCAAGATCGATAAGTTACGCGAATTGTCGCCGTTGTGGGAAATGTATCAGGACGGTATTGATTTGAACACGGTACAGTGGGCTGCACACTAACAATCCGGGAGGAAAGGGATAGGAAAGAGACCGTCGCAGCATACCGGTTTAATTCTGATTTCTTTTTTCTCTCTTCCCTGCGACGAAGGAGAATAAAATGGCATATAGCGATAAATTATTAGATCATTACGAGAATCCACGCAATGTGGGTTCATTTGCCAAGGATGATGAAGGTCTGGGAACGGGTATGGTCGGTGCTCCCGCTTGTGGCGACGTGATGAAGCTACAGATAAAAGTAGGTAAAGACGGTATTATTGAAGATGCTAAATTTAAAACCTATGGTTGTGGTTCGGCAATTGCTTCAAGTTCATTAGTGACGGAATGGGTAAAAGGTAAAACGATAGATCAAGCCTTGCAAATTAAAAATACCCAGATTGCTGAAGAATTGGCTTTGCCTCCTGTGAAAATACACTGTTCAATTTTGGCAGAGGATGCGATTAAGGCAGCGGTTGCGGATTACAAGTCTAAACACGGTGCAAATGTTGAAACTTCAGCCTGTACTGGCAGTTGTTAAGTTACAAGGATATCAATATGGGTGTTACGCTTACTCAAGCCGCTGCAAAGCACGTGCAAAATTTTATTGCCAAACGAGGTCGAGGTATAGGATTGCGGATTGGGGTACGTACTAGCGGTTGTTCTGGTATGGCCTATAAGCTTGAATTTGCCGATGTGCTCGATGAGGATGATTTGCAATTCGATAGCTTTGGCGTGATGGTGTTAGTTGATCCTAAAAGTCTACCGTATATTGAAGGTATGGAACTTGATTACACGCGCGAAGGGTTGAACGAAGGTTTTAAGTTCAATAATCCGAATGTCAAAGATGCCTGCGGTTGTGGCGAGAGTTTTCAGGTTTAGCAATTTCTCCCCGCTTTTTTTGCCATAATTAATTTAGTGACTTTTAATGATTGTTCCAGATTTAAAATTTGAACAAAACCACTTCCAGTTATTTGGGCTGTCGCCTTGCTTTAAACTTGAGCGAGATCAATTAGAGCGTGCTTTTTTAGCGTTGCAATCGCAGATTCACCCTGATAAATCTGCCCATCTTTCAGATCTGGTGCAGCGCATTGCCATGCAAAATGCAACCCGTGTCAATGAAGCCTATCAAACTTTGAAGAGTCCGATACGTCGTGCACGGTACTTTTTGCTGCTTCAAGGCGTTGATACGCAGGAGGAAACCAACACGGTGATGCCGATTGATTTCCTGATGACGCAGATGGAGTGGCGCGAAGCGGTAATTGAGGCAGAAAAAAATCGTGATTTAGTGGTGCTGGGACAATTAGAGTCGCGTATTAAAATTCTGACCTTAGAATTGGAAACGGAACTTGCCAGCAAAATCGACGTTGAACGAGATTATACTGCTGCAGCGGGTATGGTTCGAAAATTGCGCTTCATGGAAAAACTGGCGGAAGAAATTAGTACTGCTTACGATGAGTTAGATCGTTAATCTGATCAATTTCATGCTTGTTTAATACCCCCGTCTTATTACTTAAAATATGATTCCATATGGCTTTATTACAAATTTCTGAACCTGGTATGAGTGCAGCCCCACACCAACATAAATTGGCAGTGGGGATAGATCTGGGCACGACGAATTCCTTGGTCGCAACGGTACGCAATGGGATTAGTGTGGTTCTGAGCGATATACAGGGGCGAGCTATGTTGCCTTCAGTCGTGCGTTATACCGCCGATGGGCAGGTCTTAGTCGGTGATCGCGCGCAAGTCTCGCAGAGTGACGATCCCGTTAATACTATTGTTTCTGTCAAACGATTTATGGGGCGTGGTATGACCGATATTGGTGATACCAGCCGATTACCTTATCGCTTTGTTGAAACAACTTCCGCCGATGGTTTTGGCATGGTGCAATTGCGTACCGTGGCCGGGGTAAAGAGTCCCGTCGAAGTTTCAGCAGAAATTCTCAAATTATTGCGGTCGCGAGCAGAAGATGCTTTGGCAGGCGAATTGCTTGGTGCAGTCATTACTGTGCCGGCTTATTTCGATGACGCACAACGTCAGGCTACAAAGGATGCAGCGAAACTAGCCGGATTGAATGTGTTACGTCTGTTAAATGAACCGACGGCAGCGGCGATTGCTTACGGGCTGGATAATGCATCTGAAGGTGTCTATGCCGTATACGATCTGGGCGGGGGCACTTTCGATATTTCCATTCTGCGTTTATCGAGGGGGGTTTTTGAAGTTTTGGCCACCAACGGTGATTCAGCCTTGGGTGGCGATGACTTCGATCAGCGTATTCATTGCTGGTTATTGGAAAAAAATCAGCTTTCAGCCCTTAATCCCAAAGATACCCGGTTATTGTTGACGCTGGCACGAGCCGCTAAGGAGCAACTGACAGAGCATGGTGAGGCTCGTATTACGGCGGTTTTGTCAACCGGGGAGTTAATCGATAATGTACTTAGCCAGGATGAATTCCACGCGCTATCTAAAAACTTGATTCAGCGTACTTTGCAACCATTACGTCGTGCGCTTCGTGATGCAAAACTGGATGTCAAGGATATAAAAGGGGTCGTGATGGTAGGCGGGGCGACTCGTATGCCGCAAGTGCAACACGCGGTGGGCGAGTTTTTTGGACAACCTCCCTTGACCAATCTTGATCCTGATAAAGTGGTGGCGTTAGGCGCGGCCATACAGGCGAATCTGTTGGCAGGCAATCGTACCGGTGACGACTGGTTGTTGCTGGATGTGATCCCTTTGTCATTAGGCCTGGAAACAATGGGTGGATTAGCTGAAAAAATAATTCCCCGAAATAGCACAATACCCACAGCACGGGCTCAGGAATTTACGACTTATAAAGATGGTCAGACGGCCATGAGTTTACATGTGGTGCAAGGTGAGCGCGAACTGATCAGCGATTGTCGATCTCTGGCAAAATTTGAACTGCGTGGCATTCCTGCAATGGTTGCCGGTGCAGCCAGAATACGCGTGACCTTCCAGGTTGATGCTGATGGACTTTTGAATGTGGCTGCCCGCGAAATGGCCAGTGGTATTGAAACGGCTATTGTCGTCAAACCTTCCTACGGACTGACGGATGCAGATATTACCCGTATGTTGCAAGAGTCAACTCAACACGCACAGGATGATATGCAGGCCAGGTCGGAGCGCGAGCAAATGACCGAAGCTAATCAATTACTCGACTCCGTGGCTGGTGCGCTAGCACAGGATGGTGAATTACTCAATTTAGCGCAACGTGCAGACATCGAAGCGAAAATATTGATGCTAGAGGCAGCGTTGCAAACGGCTAATCAGCTCTCAATTAAACGCGCAATGACACTATTGAACGATGTGACGGTCAGTTTTGCTCAGGCTCGTATGGATAAAAGTGTGACCCGAGCCTTAGCCGGTAAAAATATTTCTGATTTGGAGCATAAATAAATGACGCAAATTATTGTTTTGCCGCATGAAGAGTTGTGTCCTGCGGGTGTCTTGTTTAACGTTCCCGCAGGCATTTCCATTTGCGATGCACTACTGCAAAATGGCGTTAATATTGAACATGCGTGTGAAAAATCCTGTGCCTGTACGACCTGTCACGTCATCATCCGGGAAGGGTTAAGTTCCCTTACGCCTTCAGATGAGCTGGAAGATGATTTGCTGGACAAAGCGTGGGGCTTGGAACCCAACTCAAGATTGTCCTGTCAAGCTTTGGTGGCACAAACCGATCTGGTGGTGCAAATTCCAAAATATACCATCAATATGGTTAAGGAAGGTTAATGATGAAATGGATAGACGTACGTGACATTGCCATTGCCTTAGCTGACAAATATCCAGATATTGATCCTTTGACGGTGAGATTTGTCGATTTGCATAACTGGGTGATAGGATTAGCCGGGTTTGAGGATGATCATGGTCATGGCGGAGAAAAAGTACTTGAAGCGATACAAGCTACCTGGATAGACGAGGCGGAATAATATGTTGAAGCTTTGGCGTCGTATTCCAAACAGTTGGTTGTACCTGGCAGGTTTTTTGTTCGCCAGTTCTCTCATGGGCTTTGGTTTATATTTGCAATATGTTAAACATCAGGATCCCTGTCCGTTGTGTATGGTGCAAAGATTAATTTTTATCTCTATTCTTGTGCTGTATTTACTTGCTGCTACGCAAGGTCCCAAGCGTCTCGGGCAACGCCTTTACGCAACTTTGATTGGAATACTGTGCCTGTCAGGGATTGCGGTTGCTTCGCGACATATCTGGATACAGCATTTACCTGCAGATCAGGTGCCTGCATGTGGACCGGGTCTGGACTATATGCTGGAAACCATGCCTATGAGTCATGTGTTGCAAGCCTTATTACACGGCTCTGGAGAGTGTGCCGCGCGGGGTTGGACATTCTTAACGCTAGGCATTCCTGAGTGGTCGTTGTTCTGTTATGTTGCACTCGGTTTGTGGGCGATTACTATTGCAGTGAGAGGAAAATAGTCCTGTTTTTATAACCTTGAGTGTGTAACTTTAGTTTGATTTATCCATTATGTGCGTAGGCGGCGTGCCGATTCTGTCGCGGATAAGATTGATATGTCGCCTCAGGTCTGACTCTGCGCCAAACTTCAGAATGCCCGATCCAGTTAAAGTTGAGGTAGCCTGTTACCTCAATCGTGCTACCATTTTCTGACAGACTGATTTTGCATCGATAAACCTTGCCATCGTCAGGATCCGTGATTTCGCCTCCTTCAAAAGTGTGATGGTCACGTCTTTGCAGATTAGACAGGATACGTAAACCTAATAAAGGGCGATTATGCAAACTGCCCGTACACAAGGTGCACCGCGTGGCATTTTTTTCTACGGTATCGGGTATGAGTTTTTCAATGACGCCTTCGTAATTGCCATTTCCCGTCTTTTCGATGCGTATCAGCGCCTCGACTTTGCCCGTGTCGTCGTTATATTCCTGCCACAACCCGGCTAGTTCAGCTGCGTACGCCATGCCGGACATGGCCTGGAAATTTAAAAGGCACAGTAGTATCATGTATATCAATTTCATGGTTTAACGTCCTCACCCAATGCGGGATTGTCATTCCAGCCTCCACCCAGTGCCTGTATTAGTGCAATACTGGCGATATAACGCTGGCCAGTGATGAGTAATGCAGCATTTTTCGTTGTATAGGCATTGGTTTGTGCCGTAACGACATTCTGATAAGACACGGTCCCCGCTTTATACTGATCAGTGGTCAAACGTAAAGACTTGTCACTTGAAGCAACAGCCTGCTGTTGTAAACTTGCCTCTACACTTAAAACGCGCAAAGCAACTAATTGATCCTCAACCTGCTGTAGAGCCGTCAGTCCAAGCTGCCGATATTGTGCCACGGCCAGTTGATAGCTCCCCTGACTTTGTGCCACTGCGGCACTGCGTGCGCCTCCGTCAAATAGCGTTTCCGCAACAGATGGCCCCATAGACCAGAAAATGTTGGGCGCGGAGAGTAGGTTGGTGAAGGTTGGGCTACGCCATCCACGCGAACCGGATAGTGTCAGTGCCGGAAAATAGGCTGATTTTGCTACGCCTATCAGTGCGTTGGCGGCGGCAACCTGACGTTCAGCTGCACGTAAATCGGGTCGACGCAACAATAATTGCGATGGTAATCCTGCCGGTATCATTTGCGGCTGTGCTAATTCTGGCATGGCGGGCAAGTTGAAATTGGCGGGTGTATCACCTGTTAGAACGGCAATCGCATGTTCCAGTTGCGCGCGCTGTATGGTGAAGGTGAGCTGTTGGACGCGCGCATTAGCTAATTGCGAATCGGCTAATGCCACATCGGCTTGTGTGACAACGCCTGCTTCATAGCGGTTTTGGGTAATTTTGAGATTCTTTTGATAGGCGGCAGTTGTCTCTTGCGCCAGCACTATCTGGCTGTCCAACTGACGAATTAAAAAATAATCCTGTGCAAGTGTGCTTTGCAGGCTTAACTGGGCAGAATGCAGGGTCTCCAGACTCGCCTCTGAACTTGCCTGATTGGATTCAATCTGACGCCGAACTTTGCCCCAGAAATCAGGTATCCAGCTTGCGGTAAGACTGACAGTTTTACCGGAAACCTGAGTCGTCGTGACCGCCCCGGTGGTGTTGGAAATGCCGCCGGATGAGGTTTTCGTGGAAGAAACAGACGCACCTAACGTTGGATATTCCATCGCGCGTGCCGCATCCGTCAGTGCATAGGCTTGGTCGTAGGTGTAAAACGCGGCGCGTAAACTCTGGTTATTTAAGGCAATGCGCGCTTCCAGCATATTAAGGGTGGTGTCATTAAATATCAACCACCACGCCTGAGGCACGGGCATGACTAGCGTTGAGGTCGCCAGCCAGTTTTCCTTGAACTGTGCCGGGGTCACTAATGCAGGACGTTTATAATCGGGTCCCATCGCGCAGCCGGTCAGCAACGTTATGACGAGTAGATTGACGCTCAGTAATAATTTCATCTTATAATTCCTTGTGAGACTTGACGACGTGCCCAGCGTTTTCTTCCCCAGTGTCGCATCTTGTCCAGTTGCAGATAGATTACCGGCGTAGTGTATAGGGTGAGTAACTGGCTCACCAGCAAACCACCTGCAATGGCTATTCCTAATGGTTGACGTAACTCTGCTCCGTTGCCGGTGATGAGTGCCAGGGGTAATGCAGTGAATAATGCAGCCAGTGTGGTCATCAGTATGGGACGCAGGCGCAGCAGACAGGCTTCATGTATCGCTTCCTTAGGGCAAGCTCCCGTATCCCGTTCGATTTGCAAAGCAAAATCTACCATCAAAATTGCATTTTTCTTGACGATGCCGATAAGCAGAAATACGCCTATCAAGGCAATGATAGAAAAATCAATATGAAATAACAGTAGCGCAATAACCGCACCCAGGCCTGCAGATGGCAGTGTGGAGAGTATGGTTAACGGATGTATGGTGCTTTCATACAGCATACCCAATACGATATAAATGACTAAAATTGCGGTAAAAATGAACAAGGGTTGATTTTTTAGCGTGTCTTGAAAAAGTTTTGCTGTACCCTGAAAACCACCCTGTATGCTACCGGGCAAGCTTATCTGCACCATTGCATAGGCAATTTTCTGTTGTGCCTGTCCGAGTGATACGCCCTTTTCGAGATTGAAGGAAATTGTTGATGCCGCGAATAATCCTTGATGATTGACGACGAGCGGCGTATTGCCGAGTTCATAACGAGAAACCGCTGACAGCGGCACTTTTTCACCCTTGCCGGAGATAAGGTAAATATTTGCCAACGCATCTGGACGTTGCAGATAGCGCTGATCCGCTTCCATCACCACACGGTACTGATTGAGGGGCGCATAGATAGTGGAAATCAGTCTTTGTCCAAAAGCATCGTTGAGTGTCTGATCTATGGTATTGATGGAAATCCCATAGTGCGCGGCAGCCTCACGGTCGATAACCAGTTGAATTTGAAGACCTTTACTTTGCTGGTCGGTATTAACATCCGTCAAGCCCGAAATATGCCTGAAGGCGTCGAGTACCTTAGGTTCCCAGTTACGTAACGCATTCAAATCGCTTGCTTGTAAGGTGTATTGATAAAGCGCAGGCGAGGGTCTGCCTCCGGCACGAATGTCTTGAACCGGAGCTAAAAACACCTGCGCACCGGGGATAGAATTGATGCCACGTCGCAGACCGGCAAGTACCGTAGTGGCATCAGGCCTTTGAGTATAAGGCTGCAGACTCATAAAGATAAAACCACTGTTGGTTCCGCCCCCGCCGGTGAATGCGACGACATTATCGACTGACGGATTGGCCTTGATGATGGCAACAATACGTTGTAATTTTTCTGACATTGCCTGAAACGAAATGGCCTGATCAGCCTGTATGTTTCCGGTTACGACCCCGGTGTCCTGTGTTGGGAAAAACCCCTTGGGAATGATCTGGTACAGATAAATGGTGCAAGCGATGGTGGCAAAAAATATGAAAACCATGATGCGGTGATGTTTGAGTGACCAGGACAGACTAATATCATAGCCTTTGAGCAGACGGGCATAACCGCGCTCACCGATCGAGGCCAGTTTGCCTGAGGGGTTTTCAGTACGTGCTTTTAACATACGGGAAGCCAGCATAGGCGTGATGCTGAGCGATACAATCAAGGAGATAAAAATCGCAATAGATAAAGTGGCGGCGAATTCTCTAAATAATCTGCCAATAATCCCCCCCATTAGCAACACAGGCAAAAAGACCGCTACCAGCGACAGACTCATGGATAAGACAGTGAAGCCGACTTCTTTCGCGCCTAGCAAGGCGGCGGCTCTTGGTTTCATACCTGCTTCTATATGGCGCATGATGTTTTCCAGCACCACGACCGCATCATCTACCACAAAACCCGTCGCGACGATCAGCGCCATGAGTGACAAATTATCCAGACTGAAGTCCAGAAGATACATTGCGGCGAAAGTGCCGATCAATGAAATGGGTACAGCGATGACGGGGATGAGTGTGGCACGCCAATCGCGTAAAAATAGAAACACCACCAGCGCGACCAGAAACACCGAAAGAAGCAGGGTCATTTCCGAATCGTGCAATGAGGCACGAATGGTGATGGTTCGATCCAGCATCATTTTTATTTTTATCGCTTGCGGTATGCTTTCGGCCAGCACGGGTAATTGTGCCTTGATCGCTTCCACTGTTTCGATGATATTTGCCCCCGGCTGGCGCGAGATGATGAGTTGCACCGAAGGTTGTCCGTTGGCTATCCCCATATTGCGCAGGTTTTGCGAATTTTGGCTTACATGGGCGATCTGGTTCAATTTGATCGCGACGCCGCCGATATAGGCGACGGTTAGATTCGCATAATCTGCAGGGGTTGTTAGCTGATCATTAGCTTGAATTTGCCATCGCCGTTTATCGTCTTCCAGCGCGCCTTTGGGGGCGTTTATATTGCCGCTGGCAATTGCCGTTCTGATTTGTTCTAGTCCTAGACCCATGTTGTTGACCTGATCCAGATCCACATCCACCCGTACAGCGGGCAAGGCAGCGCCACCGACCGTGACCTGTCCTACGCCCTGTATTTGAGAAATCTTTTGAGCCAGTATGGTTGAAGCGGTATCGTACATTTGCGTCACGGACATACTTTTTGAAGTCAGTGACAAAATCATGATGGGTGCATCAGCCGGATTGACCTTGCGATAGGTCGGATTCCCCGTCATACCTGTGGGTAATAAAGCGCGTGAGGCATTGATGGCAGCCTGTACTTCACGTGCTGCCGTGTTGATGTTCTTGGAGAGATCGAACTGAATGGTGATATTCGTATTGCCCAGCGAACTGCTTGAAGTCATTTCTGAGACGCCGGCAATACGCCCCAGCGCACGTTCCAAAGGCGTCGCTATCGTCGCGGCCATTACATCGGGACTGGCACCCGGTAGTGCGGCTGATATGCCGATGGTCGGAAAGTCAACCTGCGGCAAGGGAGAGACAGGCAGTAATTTATACGCGATACATCCGGCCAGTACCACTGCCAGCGCCAATAGTGTGGTGGCGACGGGACGGTTG
This sequence comes from uncultured Nitrosomonadales bacterium, assembly GCA_903861075.1. GTDB lineage: Bacteria > Pseudomonadota > Gammaproteobacteria > Burkholderiales > Gallionellaceae > Gallionella. The sequence continues at coordinate 4,442 of CAIOSY010000153.1, read as the reverse complement.
ATAAAGGTCGCAGAGAAATTCACGCCACATCCTTTTGAGCGCTTACACGCCCATTCCAGCGTATCAATACACGATCAAAGGCCAGATAGATTACCGGGGTGGTAAACAGCGTGAGTAATTGTGAGAGTAACAAACCGCCGACTAATGCAATTCCCAGTGGCTGGCGTAGTTCTGCACCCATGCCGCCGCCAACAACGAGCGGGATTGCACCGAATAATGCGGCGAAGGTTGTCATTAGTATCGGTCGTAGGCGCAATAAAGCAGCCTGATAGATCGCTTCCGGTGCAGGCAAGCCTTGATTTCGTTGCGCGTCCAGCGCGAAATCTACCATCAGAATGGCATTCTTTTTGACTATGCCTATCAATAGAATGATGCCGATAATGGCGATGACCGTCAGGCTATTCCCTGATAGCATTAAGGCTAGCAGTGCGCCTATCCCGGCTGAGGGCAGGGTGGAGAGTATGGTCACCGGATGAACAAAGCTTTCATATAGCACGCCCAGCACAATGTACATGGTCGCAATCGCCGCCAGTAATAGCCAAAGTTGATTGGAGAGTGCCGCTTCAAAAGCGGCTGCCGCACCTTGCATTTTTAAAGGTATCGCGGCGGGTAATTTGATTTGTGTTGCTGTCTTGCGAATTTCATTTACGGCTTCGCCTATGGATACGCCACGAGCCAGATCAAAGGAAATCATCGCTGCCGGGAATTGCCCCAGGTGATCCACTTCCAGTAGTCCATTACGTTGTTCAATTTGTGCGATTTGCGATAACGGCACGGATGCACCATTTGCCGCCGAGAGGTAGATACTGTTAAATCCAGCCAGCCCCCGGCGCTCTGCGGGATCCAGTTGCAATACCACGCGGTATTGTGCTGATTGTGTAAAAATGGTGGAAATCAACCTTTGACCAAAGGCGCTATACAGGGCGCTGTCTATGCTCGCAACGGTGATGCCCAGTCGGGATGCCGCATCGCGATCTATATTAACAAAGGCTTGTAATCCCTTGTTTTGCAGGCTGCTGGAGACATAAGTCAATTGCGGCAAGATCTGTAATTTATCTAGCAGGGCTTCATTCCAGGTGCTAAGTTGTTCATTGCTGGTCGCAGTGATGCTGAACTGATAGGGGCTGCGGCTAATGAGATCATCTATGGTGAGATCCTGGACAGGTCTGAAGTAGACTTCCATTGCAGGGGTCGTGAGCTTTTGTAAACGCGCGATTAAAACACCGACCCGTTCCTTGCGTTGAGCCAAAGGTTTCAGGTTAATGAGCATTCTGCCACTGTTGAGCGTGCTATTGCCGCCATCAACACCGATGAATGATGAAATGCTATCGACGGAAGGCTCAGTGAGCAGGGCGTCAACCAAGGCTTGTTGTTGACGATTCATTTCCTCAAATGAAGAACTTTGCTGCGCGACGGTGATGGCTTGTATCATGCCGGTGTCTTCGACCGGGAAAAACCCCTTGGGTATCAATATGTAAAGCAAAACAGTCAGTACCAGGGTGGTGAAAGCCGCCCACAGTGTCAGTCCTTGTCGTTGCAATACCCAGCGTAAGGCGCAGCCATAGGCGGCGGTCAGTCTATCGAATTGCGTCTGAAACAGATTTAGAAACCCGCCGTGCTGTTCGTTTGGTGTATGGCGTAATAATCGCGCACTGAGCATGGGTGTAAAAGTGAGTGATACGATGGCGGAGATCAGAATGGATACGGCCAGCGTAATGGCAAACTCCCGGAATAATCGACCAACGACATCACCCATGAACAGCAAGGGGATAAGGACGGCGATGAGCGAAAGGGTCAGTGAAATGATGGTAAAGCCGATTTGTTTTGCACCTTTTAAGGCGGCTTGCATCGGTGTCTCGCCCTGTTCGATGTGACGGGCGATGTTTTCGATCATTACGATGGCATCATCCACCACGAAACCTGTGGCGATGGTCAATGCCATTAAGGTGAGATTGTTGATGGAAAATCCTGCCAGATAGATCACGCCAAAAGTTCCTATCAGTGACAAGGGAACGGCCATCGCGGGAATAAAGGTTGCTCTGGCACTGCGCAGAAACAGGAAGATGACCAGTACCACCAGCACCACCGAGAGCAATAACTCGAATTTAACATCCCTAATCGCCGAGCGTATGGTCACGGTTCGATCCGACAAGACGGTCAGTTCGGTTGCACCCGGCAGGCTGAGCCTTAATTGTGGCAACATCTGTTGAATATGATCCACGACGGCAATCACATTTGCGCCCGGCTGGCGCTGTACGTTGATAACGATACCGGGTTTTCCGTTGACCCATGCGGCGAGTAGCGTATTTTCAGCCCCCTGAGTTACGTTTGCGACATCGGAAAGTCGTACTGGCGCACCGCCATTGTAGGAAATAATGAGTTTTTGATAATCATCGATTGACTGTAACTGATCGTTGGCATTGATGGTCAAGGCACGCATTGTTCCGTCAAAACTGCCTTTAGGTGTATTTACATTGGCCGCAACGATTGCCGATTGCACGTTGGCCAAAGTTAAATTTTGCGAAGCCAGTAAACGGCCATTAACCTCTACTCGTACAGAAGGGCGCTGCCCGCCACTTAATGTCACCAGACCTACCCCCGTGACTTGCGATAATTTTTGTGCCAGCCTTGTGTCGGCGATGTCTTGTAGTTGGGTTAGCGCCAGCGTTTCGGAAGTGAGTCCCAGGGTAATGACAGGCGCGTCAGCGGGATTAACCTTTGCATAAATGGGTGGCTGTGGTAAGTCGGCAGGTAAAAAAGTACTTGCTGCATTGATTGCTGCTTGTACTTCCTGCTCGGCGACATCAAGCGGTAGATTCAGGTCAAAACGCAAATTGATGACCGATGCTCCCCCCGAGCTGCTAGACCACATTTGAGCCAATCCCGGCATCTGACCAAACTGTCGCTCAAGGGGCGAGGTAATTGAGGAGGTAATGACATCAGGGCTGGCGCCGGGGTAGAGCGTGGATACCTGTATGGTCGGATAGTCTACTTGAGGCAATGCAGATTGTGGCAATAAGGAATAGCCGATGAAACCGAGCAGCAATACCGCCACCATCAACAAGGTGGTGGCAACGGGTCGCAGTATGAATAGTCTGGAAGGACTTCCGGTATTGCTTGCGTCGTCGGGATTCGCTGATGTCAATTGAGCGGTTTTAGAACTCAAATCACTCATGGTTTACGATGTCCGTTGTGCTGATCAGCGCGTGTTGTGCCGGATGCGCTGGGGGTAATAATTTGCACTTGAGAACCATCGCGCAACCTGTCCAGGCCGTCAGTGACGACCCGTTCACCCATCTTGAGCCCGCTGGCAATAGTTGTGGTGTCAAGGTAGGTTACGCCGGTCGTGACACGGCGCAGGGTAACCTTGCTGGTTTTGTCTATGACGTAAACATACGTACCGGGTGCACCGGTGGAAATGGCTGCTGTTGGTATCGTTAGTGCATTCTTGACGGTAGTCAGCAGTAATCGGGCATTGACAAATTGATTGGGGAACAAGCCCCTGTTTTCATTTAAAAATTCCGCTTTGAGCATGACAGTGCCTGTTGCTGCATTGATTTGATTGTCAACCGCAATGAGTTTTCCTGTATCCAGTACTTTTGTTCGGCGTTGATCCCAGGCCTGAACAGGCAATGCGCTATGTATCCGATCCAGTACGGCAGGTAACTGATTTTGCGCAATGGAAAACAGAACCGTGATCGGTTGTACTTGCGCGATGATTGCGATGGGCGCACCCGTTACTGCTGTGCCGGATAGTGCGCTATTGCCGGCGCCGATCGCCCCGGTGATGCCAACCATATTACCTGCGTCAACCTGACGCAGTCCGATGATGCCCGAAATTGGCGCTGTGATGCGGGTATAACTCAGTTGCAATTGAGCATTGTCCACCGCTGCTTTGTCGGCGGCGACCGTGCCTGCCCATTGTGCGGTCAGTGCACGCTGGCCGGTAACTTGCTGAGCCGCGATGGAATCTTGTGTAAGCAAGGTTTCGTAACGTAACAAGTCGGATTGTGCACCGGACAATGTCGCCTGATCGCGCGCCATTTGAGCCTGTACCTGTTCCAGCAAGACGCGGTAAGGCTTACTGTCTAAGGTTGCCAGAAGCTGACCGGCCTTGACCGGTTGTCCTTCGCGGAAATTAATGCTGATCAATTGTCCGGCTACCCGGGGCATTACGTTTGCATAATTTCGGGGAACAACCGTCCCTTGCGCTTCTATCCACACGGGTACCGATTGCTGCTCTACGGTTGCAGCGGCGACGGGAACGGGGGAGGGCGCGGGTCTGCCTTCGCCTGCGTGTGCGTTGGAAAAGCTATATGCAATCAGGATTAGCGCGCTCAGCGGGCGATAAATAAGTTGGCATGGCGAGGTCATAAAATAACGTCCGTAGGGAAGGCAGGTTGCAAGTAGATTTAAGGATTATACGGAAAATTTTGGTAACT
>CAIOSY010000152.1 GCA_903861075.1 uncultured Nitrosomonadales bacterium | reverse complement strand
TCCGCCAAGTGATTAACAAAATTCAAGAGGGTGTGGATTTTAACAAAGCCTCAGAACGCCACTTGTTTGGCGATATGTACGAACAACTGCTACGCGATTTGCAGGCCGCAGGCAACGCCGGTGAATTTTATACACCGCGTGCCGTCACCGAATTTATGGTGCGCATGGTCAACCCGCGCCTGTCAGAAAAATTGCTGGATCCGGCTTGTGGTACCGGTGGCTTTTTATCTTGCTCAATAGAACATATCCGCAAACAGGATGTAAAAACAGTAGACGATGAAGCACAATTGCAGGCGCAGATATTCGGTATCGAAAAAAAGCCGATGCCGCATTTGCTTTGCACCACCAATATGATCTTGCATGGCATTGATGTGCCCAGCAATATCCGTCATGACAACACCTTGGCGCGTCCATTGATCAGTTGGGGGCCCAAAGAGCGTGTGAATGTAATTGTCACCAATCCGCCGTTTGGCGGTATGGAAGAGGACGGCATAGAAACCAACTTTCCGGCGACGTTTCGTACCCGTGAAACAGCCGACTTGTTTCTGGTGCTGATCATGCAATTACTTAAATCCGGTGGTCGTGCCGCACTGGTTTTACCAGACGGTTTTTTATTTGGCGAAGGCATCAAAACCCGCATTAAAGAAAAACTCCTCGAAGACTGTAATCTGCATACCATCGTGCGCCTGCCCAATAGCGTGTTTGCACCTTATACCAGTATCAAAACTAACCTACTGTTTTTCAGTAAAGGCACACCGACCCAGCATATTTGGTTTTACGAACATCCGTTGCCCTTGGGTGTCAAAGCCTACAACAAAACCAAACCCATGAAACTCGAAGAGTTTGCAGTAGAAGCCGACTGGTGGGGCAAAGAATCCGACAATTTCAGCACTCGTGAAGAAAACCAATACGCATGGAAAATGAGTATTGAGGATATTAAAGCCCGTAATTACAACCTTGATTGTAAGAATCCGCACATCGGCGAGCAAGAAATTCATGACCCTGAGGTGTTGTTGGCGCAATATGCCACCCTGCAAAATGACATCGCAGCATTGCGCGGCCAGTTAAAAAACATCCTGGGAGAGGCGCTTGGCGGTAGTTGTTGAGCATTATTCTATAGATAGCTTATATAAAGTTACTAAGGTTTACTATTAGTTACTTATTATTTGCTATACTTGCTTATAAACACTGATAACCGTGCACAAAAAAGAGACTTAAGCTATGGATGAAATACGCAATCCCTTTTCACCGGGTGCTGGCACTCCACCGCCAGAGCTGGCAGGACGTAATGTCCTACTCGATAGGGTAAAGATACTGTTGGCACGGGTACGCGAGGGGCGACCAGAAAAAAGTGTTTTATTGGTCGGGTTACGTGGGGTGGGGAAAACCGTGCTGCTCAATGAACTGGAGATCCTGGCTGAACAAGCAGGCTATAAAACCATTTTGCTTGAGGCGCATGACAGTAAATCACTGAGCGCCCTGCTTGCGCCGCCCTTGCGTAAATTACTCCTGTCACTGGATCGCATGTCAAATGTCAGCGACAAGGCGCGGCGTGGTTTGCGGGTGTTAAAAGGTTTTGTCAATGGCGTAAAGCTCACAGTGGGTGATCTCGAAATTGGCCTGGATATTGAAGCGGAAGCAGGAACAGCAGACAGCGGGGATCTGGAAGCTGATCTGCCCGAACTATTTATCGCCGTGGCTGAAGCCGCGCAGGACAGAAAAATCCCTGTCGCCATTCTGCTGGATGAAATTCAGTACCTGTCAGCAAAAGAATTGAGCGCATTGATCATGGCCATGCACAAGATGGCACAGAAGCGACTGCCTCTGGTATTGATAGGTGCCGGGTTGCCCGTATTACCTGGTTTGGCCGGGGAATCAAAATCCTATGCAGAGCGGTTGTTCGATTTTCCCGAACTGGGCCCGTTGCTGGCTGATGATGCGTGGCATGCTTTGCGCGATCCTGCACAGGACGAAGGGGCTGACTTTACCGACGAAGCCCTGGATGAAATCGTTCGTCTGACCCAAGGTTATCCGTATTTCCTGCAAGAGTGGGGTTATCAATCCTGGAATCATGCGCCGCAGTCACCGATACAATTAGCCGATGTTCAGCGCGCCACACCTAGAATTATCGAGCGGCTCGATGCCAATTTCTTCCGGGTGCGCTTTGATCGACTCACACCGCGCGAAAAAGATTATTTGCGCGCACTGGCTGAATTGGGCGCAGAACCCCAACGCTCTGGCGATATCGCCGCCATATTGGGTGTCAAGGTGCAAGCCGTGGCTCCTCTGCGTGACAGCTTGATGAAAAAGGGCATGATATACAGTCCGGCACACGGCGACACCGCATTTACCGTACCTTTGTTTGATACCTTCATGAAGCGTGCCATGCCACAATTACCGACCAAGGGCGGCAAAGCATGAGCGCCATACAGCAACTATTGACCGACCACCTCGACATCTGGACAGCCGCAGATACCGCTAAAAAATCAGGCCGTGGTCGCGGTTCGGGTAATGCTGCCAGTGCCTATGGCATCAAGAAACTTCGTGAGCTGATTTTAGAATTAGCTGTGCGCGGTAAGTTGGTGCCGCAAGATGCGAATGACGAACCAGCCAGTGAGTTGCTTAAAAGGATACAGGTAGAAAAAGCCAAGTTGATTGCTGAGGGCAAGATTAAGAAAGCCAATCTGTTGTC